>NZ_JAATEP010000031.1:0-144527 GCF_012034275.1 Nonomuraea composti
CTGGCCAACGAAGAGGCGATCCGAGGCAGGCGGCTCGGTGAAGCTGGCCGACGAAGAGGCGATCCGAGGCAGGCGGCTCGGTGAAGCTGGCGACGAAGAGGCGATCCGAGGCAGGCGGCTCGGTGAAGCTGGCGACGAAGAGGTGATCGGGGGCGGGCGGCTCGGTGGAGTTAGCCGCTGCCGAGCCCAGGCCCTGAGCCGGGCGAGGGCAGGGGTGGGGGCGGAGGTGGGGTGTTCTGGTGGATTTCCCAGAGGGCCGTTTCGGGGATGCCGGATTTGACGAGTTGTTCCCACGTCGTCATCCGGTCCACCGGATCGGCGAGCATCGCCCGGAGGAGGCGTCGTAGCGCGGCGCGGTCGGCGCCGTCCTCGTGCCACATCGTGCCCAGCGCCTGGTGCATGGCGGGCGAGCGGACGGCCACTGTGCGCAGCAGCTCCTCCAGGATGCTGACGCGGTCGCGGAACGGCAGCGTGCCCCCCTCTCCCAGCGCCCGCAGCAGCAGGTCGAGGAGCCGGCGGTGGCGGGGGGCGTGGCCGGTGGCGACGGCGACGACGACGTCGCCCATGCCGCTGGGTTCGGCGCCGCCGCCGAGCAGGACGTCCTCCACGCCGTCGGTGACGACGCGGTGCGCGGACAGGGCCGTGACGAGCCCGGACCAGCCGTCGGTGCCGAGCTGCCCTTTCCAGAGGTGGGTGAGGGCGGACCAGCGTTCCAGGTGGTCGGGGCCGGGCAGGAGGGACGAGACCGCGACGGGCTGCTCGGAGGCGGCGACGATGAGCAGGGTGAGGTTGGCGGAGTAGGCGGCCAGGCGGCGGGTCACGGTGTGGCGTACGGGGCGGAAGCCGGTGAAGTGGCGGCGCGTGCGTTCGTAGAGGGCGCGCCGCAGGAGGCCGGTGAGCTGGTCGGCGCAGCGGGCGCGCACCGCCGCGGGCACCTCGTCGAGCAGCTCCAGGAGGAAGCCGACGGTGGGAGCGCGTTCGGCCAGGCAGGAGTGGGAGGTGACGGCGTAGAGCAGGTCGTCGTCGACGGCCTGGACGACGGCGAGGGGTTCGTCGCCGGCCAGGCGGCGGCGCCGGTCGAGGTCGCGCAGCGCGTACAGGGTCAGCCAGGCGACCAGGAACTCGCCGAACGTGGAGTGCAGGAACGCGTGCCCGCGCCTGCGGACGAAGAAGAAGCGTTCGGTGGCTTTGCGGGCCCAGTCGACGGGTTCGTCCTCGTCGTCCTGGTCGTCCTCGCCGCCGTGGCAGAGGGCGGGCAGGTCGCGGTCGAGCTGCTCGTCGGTGACGACCTGGCTGCCGCGGGCGAGCATGGACAGGGCGACGGCGCCGAGCAGCACCAGCTCCTGGTCGATGGCGACGCGGCGGGCGCCGCCCGTCTCGCGTTCGGTGTAGTCGCGCAGCAGCACCTCGTACAGGCGGGCCCGGCCGAGCGGGCCGTGGTCGTGCTGGAGGGCGTTGCCGCCGGCGTCGTAGAGGGCGAGCAGCAGCAGGAGCAGCGGCTGCCTGGCCATCTCGCCGTGGACGAGCGCCGCCTCGGCGGGCAGCGGCTTGAGGTCGCGCCTGGCCAGCAGTGCCCGGTTGGCCTGGTCCCAGACGTCGAGCCACTGGCGTACCTGGTCGTCGTCGAACGGCAGGAGCTGCAGCGCGAGCAGCCCGTCGGGGAAGCGGACGCGGTCGGCCACGGCGGTGCGGGCGGTCACGATGACGGCGACGGGCCGCCCGAGCCCGGCCTCCCTGGCCTGGAACTCGCGTACCCGCTCCAGGTAGTCGTAGCGGTTGAGCCCGCCCTGCACCAGCTCGTCGAACCCGTCGAGCAGGATCACCGGCATGGCGCCGTCGCCGGCGGCGACCAGGTCGGGGTAGGTCACCTCCTCCCCCAGCACCTCGCTGACGGCCTGCTCGATCTGCCCGGCCACGTCGGCGCGGCCGCGTACGGCACGCAGCTCCACCCGGAACGGCAGGAACTCCGAGCGGGCCAGCCGGGCGGCCAGCACCTCGGTCAGCTTCGTCTTGCCCGAGCCGGGCTCGCCGAGGACGAGCAGCGGTGCGCGGGTGGCGCGCAGCGAGGTGAGGTGCCCGGCGAGGAACGCCTCGGGGTCGGGCAGCAGCCGCTGCCGCTCCCACCAGCCGCGCTCGGCCGGTGAGGATTCGCGGGTCGGCTCGGCCACCCGGCAGCGCGGGGTGAGGTAGCCCTCGCCGAGCAGCGGCAGGTAGACGTCCTCGGGCAGCTTGCCGGCCAGCAGGAGGGGCTGGTCGAGGGCGTTCGCGGCCATGCGGAGCCGGTGGATCATGGGGCGGTCGCCGACGCGGGGCGGGGCCAGCTCGGCCAGCAGCCACGCCACCCGCGACAGCGCCGTGGCGGGCGGCGGCCGCTCGGTGACGAGGCTGCGCACCCCGAACTCGTGGCTGTCGAGCGCCAGCGACCGGTAGTCCTCGTCGTAGATGCGCAGCGCGTGCGCGGTGGGGCCCTCCGCGAGCAGGCGGGGCAGGACGAGCTGGTCCTCGACGGCCAGCTCGTCCCACAGGGACAGGCCGCCGACGTAGCCGGTCATGGCTTCGGCCATGCGGGCGTAGGCACGTTCCACGGCGGCGCGCGTCTCGGCGTAGGGGACGTGCGGCTCGGGTGTGGGCAGCCGCTCCAGCAGCAGCCCGGCGACCAGCCGGGCGTAGCGTTCGGCGGTGGGCACGCCGTGCGAGATGCGCTCGCCGCGGTCGAGCTGGTCGAGCGTGAACGGCAGCTTCGCCTCGCCGAGCGCCTCGAACCAGGCGGCGACGACGATCGCGGCGTGCGCGGCGGCGAGCCGTTCGGTGCGGGTGAAGCGGTTGGCGCCGCTCTTCAGCTCGGGCAGGCGGCGGGCGACGTCCTCGCCGTAGGCGATGACGGCGTCGCGCAGGTCGCGCAGGTTCGTGCTGAGGCGGGTGCCGCCGGCCAGCGCCCAGCCGGTACGCTCGGCCTCCGCGGCGAACCCGATCACCTTGACCAGCCGGCCGTCCTTGCATCCGAGAATCCTCAGGGCGTCGGCGTAGCTCGGTGCGTCGATCATGGCCTTCTCCCGGGGGATTGGGATGTCCCATCATGCGGTGTACGCCCCGTCCGGCGCAGGCTTGTTCGCCAGGACGACCGAGACGTCACCGGCGCGTCACGTTCCTTTCAGTGCCTGGGCGATCTCGGGCAGCGAGCCCGGGTCCTCGATGGTGGAGGGGATGTCGTACGGGTTTCCATCGGCGATGTCGCGCATGGTGGCGCGCAGGATCTTGCCGGAGCGGGTCTTCGGCAGCCGGGTCACGACGACGGCGCGGCGGAAGGCGGCGACGGGGCCGATGCGCTCGCGTACCAGCGCGGCCAGCTCTCGCTCGACGTCCTCGGGGTCGCGCCGCGCGCCGGCCTTCAGCACCACGAACCCCATGGGGAGCTGGCCCTTCAGCTCGTCGGCCACGCCGATCACCGCGCACTCGGCCACGTCGGGATGAGAGGCGATGACCTCCTCCATGGCGCCGGTGGACAGGCGGTGCCCGGCGACGTTGATCACGTCGTCGATGCGGCCCATGACGTAGAGGTAGCCGTCCTCGTCGAGGTGGCCGCCGTCGCCCGTCAGGTAGTGCCCGGGATACCGTTCGAGGTAGGAGCGGGTGAAGCGGGCCTCGTCGCGGTAGAGGGTGGGCAGCGCGCCGGGCGGGAGCGGCAGCTTCACGGTGACCGCCCCCTCGACGCCGGGCGGGCAGTCGTTGCCGTCACCGTCGAGCACGTGCACGTCCCAGCCGGGCACGGCCTTCGTCGGGGAGCCCGGCTTGATGGGCAGCGGCTCGATGCCGACGCAGTTGGCGGCGATCGGCCAGCCGGTCTCGGTCTGCCACCAGTGGTCGATGACGGGGACGCCGAGCAGATCGGCGGCCCAGTGGTAGGTGTCGGGGTCGAGCCGCTCGCCGGCCAGGAAGAGGTGCCGCAGGCCCGACAGGTCCCACTTCTTCGCGAAAGCGCCGGATGGGTCCTCCTTCTTGATGGCGCGGATCGCGGTCGGGGCGGTGAACAGCGTCCGCACGCCGTGCGTGGCCACCACCCGCCAGAACGCGCCCGGGTCGGGGGTGCCGACGGGCTTGCCCTCGTACAGGACCGTGGTGCAGCCCGCCAGCAGCGGCGCGTACACGATGTAGGAGTGGCCCACCACCCAGCCCACGTCGGAGGCGGCCCAGTAGACCTCGCCGGGGGCGGCGCCGTACACGTGGGACATGCTCCAGTGCAGCGCCACCGCGTGGCCGCCGTTGTCGCGCACGACGCCCTTGGGGGAGCCGGTCGTGCCCGAGGTGTAGAGGATGTAGAGCGGGTCGGTGGCGGCCACGCTCACGCACGGCGCCGGCTCCGCGCCGCGCACCGCCTGCGCCCAGTCGAGGTCGCGGCCCTCGCGCAGCTCCGCCGCGCACTGCGGGCGCTGCAGGATCACGCACCGGTCCGGCTGGTGCTCCGCCTGCTCCAGCGCGTCGTCCAGCAGCGGTTTGTACGCCACCACGCGCGCCGGCTCGATGCCGCACGACGCCGACAGCACCACCTTCGGCCGGGCGTGATCGATGCGCACCGCCAGCTCCCTGGCCGCGAACCCGCCGAACACCACCGAGTGCACCGCCCCCAGCCGGGCGCAGGCCAGCATCGCGACCACCGCCTCCGGCACCATCGGCAGGTAGATCACCACGGTGTCGCCCGCGGTCACGCCGAGATCGCGCAGCATGCCGGCCGTCCTCGCCACCTCGTCCCGCAGCTCGGCGTAGGTCAGGACGCGGGTGGTGCCGGTGACGGGGCTGTCGTGGATCAGCGCCGGCTGCGCGCCGCGGCCCCGCTCGACGTGCCGGTCCACGGCGTTGTGGCAGGTGTTGAGCCGGCCGTCGGGGAACCAGCGGCCCCGGTCGTACACGGTGGCGGGCGGCACGTCCCAGTCGATCCCGCGGGCGGCCTCCCCCCAGAACTGCTCGGGTTGCTCGATGCTGCGCCGGTAGACCTCGTCGAAACCGCTCACCCGTCGATCAGAACAGCCTGCGGCCCCATGGCGCAAGATATCGGGGTGGACGATGACGTGATCCTTTCCGTGGTGGTGGGGTCGAGGGCGTACGGGCTGGACACCGACGACTCCGACACCGACCGGCGCGGCGTGTTCGTGGCGCCGACCTCGGCGTTCTGGCGGCTGGACAAACCGGCCACCCACCGGGACGGGCCGCTGCCCGAGCAGTTCTCCTGGGAGGTGGAGCGCTTCTGCGCGCTGGCCCTGGACGCCAACCCCACCGTCCTGGAGTGCCTGTGGTCCCCGATCGTGGAGGTGATCACACCCACCGGTCAGCGGCTGCGGGACCTGCGCGAGGCGTTCCTGTCCGAACGGGCGCAGCGCTCCTTCGCCGGGTACGCCGAGGCGCAGCTGCGCCGGCTCGACCCCGAACGGCCCAACTGGAAGCAGGCCATGCACATGATCCGGCTGCTGCTCAGCGGGCTGCACCTGGTCCGGCACGGCGAACCGCTCGTCGGCATGCGGGCCCACCGGGAGCGGCTGCTGGCGGTGCGGCGCGGGCAGGTGCCGTGGGACTCCCTGATCGCCTGGCGGGCCGCCCTGTCCGCCGAGCTGGCCGCCGAGACGAGCGTCTTACCGCAGCGGCCGGATCGGGAGCGGGTGGAGGAGTTCCTGGTGCGGGTGCGGGAGGAGAACCTGCCGCTGTGTCCTCCGTGAGCCTGGTGGGCGGGACGACGCGCTGCGGGCCGTCTCGGAGGTGCTGCTGAGCGGGGGCGGCCGGTGCGTGGTGGTCGAAGGGCCCGCCGGGAGCGGCGCGATCCAGGGCGCCGCACCCCTGAACACCGTGCCTCTGGACACAGCAGCCCAGAGCGCCACACCTCAAAGCGCCACACCTCCAGGGGCCTCGCCTCAGGGCGCCGCGGATCCGGGTGGGCGGCCCGGCGTGGGGTGGCGGCGTTGACCGGGGCTGAGTTGCGGGTGGTGCGGCTGGTCGCGCAAGGGTTGGCGAACAGGGAGACCGCGGCCGCCCTGTTCCTGTCGCCGCACACCGTCGACACCCACCTGCGCCACGCCTGCGCCAAGCTGGGCGTGAACAGCCGGGTGGAGCTGACCCGCCAGGTGCTAGCGCACGAGCCGCCCGCCCCTTGACGGCCCTCAGTCCGGGAGTAGGGGGAGCAGGGTCTCGGCGTCGTGGGGCGTGATGTCGATCCCGAGCTCCGCGCGCAGCCACCCCGCCAGCTCCGCCGCCGTCGCGAAGCTCCGCCCTTCCAGCCGTACGCGCTCGTCGGCGGTGGTGCGCTGGGCGAGGACGTGGCGGGTGAAGGGGGACTGCGGGTGGTGGGACACGTAGTAGTTGGCCACCTCGAAGTCGCTGGGGAGCTGCGGCTCGTCGGGCCGGAAGGCGTAAAGTTGCTCCTCCCCCGCGTACAGGACCCAGAAGTCGTCCTCGCGCGCCAGCCGCCATCGCCACGGCCCCGACCGCACCGACGCCCCCTCCTCGAACGGCATCGGCTCCACCAGGCCCTCGCCGCCGAAGCCGACGTCCGCCAGCCACGTGCGGCCCTCCGCCACGACGGTGAGCATGGCGTGGGAGCGGGGCAGGTGGCGGCGGCCGCCGAGGCGGATCCTGGCCAGGTGGCGGGTGACGGTGAAGCCGAGGCGTTCGAGGGCGGCGGCGAACAGCAGGTTGTGCTCGTGGCAGTAGCCGCCGCGCCCGCCGGTGACCATCTTGTCCTGGAGGCTGCCGAGGTCGAGGGAGATGTCCCGGCCGAGCAGCACGTCAAGGTTCTCGAAGGGGATGGTGCGCACGTGTGCCAGGTGCACGGCGCGCAGGGTGCCCGCCGCCGGGGTGTGCGGCCCGTCGTACCCGATCCGCCTGAGGTAGGCGTCGATGTCGAGCTTCTCGATATCCCAAGTCATGTGATCAACGATGCCGGGTACGGGGGCCGCCGCGCATCACGCGTTCACGGGATCCGCCGACAGCACCAGCCTTATGGCGAAATTTCGGTATCCGGCCCGTTCGAAGGCCCGCGCCATCGGCACGTTGCCCGCGTCCGTGTCGGCCGCGATGCGCTGCACCCCGCGTTCGGCGTGGAAGCGGGTGATCTCGGCGAGCAGGTCGTTCACGTAGCCGTGCCCGCGCTGCTCCGGCACCACCCCGAGGTAGCCGACGACGGGCCCGCCGTTGTTGGCCGACGGCAGCGCGACCCCCACCAGCTCCCCGGCCTTGTCGTAGGCCAGCCGCCACCACGCCCGCTCCCCCGGCATCTGCTTGTAGTCGGAGACGTCCTCGCGTGCCTGCGCCTGCGCTCCCATGGAGGCCACGGCCTGGCGGGTGTGGTGGTCGAGCGTCCCGGCCGCCACCCGCATGAACGCGGCCACGAACGCCTCGTCGTCGTCATCCCCGCGGAAGACCAGCCGGTCGGACGGCTCGGGCACCTCCGCCTCGTCCGCCGTCCACTCGTAACGCAGGCGTTCGAGCTCGTCGGTCAGCCCGGCGCGGCCGGCGGCCGCCCACCTCCAGGCGATGGCCGCGCTCGCCTTCGGGTCGTCGCGCCAGCCGCCCGAGACGAAGACGTGGTACGCGGGCGCCTCTCCGAAGGCGTCGTGGGCCGGGGTCAGCAGCTCGGCGGCCAGGCCCACCCGGTCGGTGACCGAAGGGGCGACGTACAGGCAGTCGAGGGCGAGCGGCCGGTCGTTGCCGGGGAAGCTCCACCACACGGCGCGGGCCTTGATCTCACCGCCCCGCTCGTCCTCGGCGAGCCAGATGCGGTCGTAGCCGTAGGCGCCGTCCTCCAGGAACGACAGCAGCCGGTCGGGGTGGGACCAGCTGATGGACTCGTCGACGACGCAGCCGAGCAGGCGGTCTAGATCGTCCTCGACGGCGGGACGGAAACGCATGAATCCTCCGAGAAGCAGAAGTGGGCGCGGCGAACGCCGGTGAACATGCCGAACATCTTCTCGCGCCTCCTTTCTTCTGACTTTTCGGCCTCAGCGCGTACCTTAGCGGAAATCTCACGACAGGATGGGCGGGTGAGCTCCTACCACGACGACGACACACTGCCCCTCCAGCCCCCGATCCGGCTGCCCGCCAAGGCCACGCTCGCCGCCGCCGTGCGCGCCGCGCCCCTGGCGGAGGAGCTGAAGCCGGAGGGCGACGACACCGAGGTGCTGGCCTTCTGGGCGGCGCGCTGCCGAGAGCGGCTGGCCGAGGACGAAGGGCTGCTGCTGGAGCTGGTACGGCTCTTCCTGTCGAGGGAGCCGCTCAGGGGCGAGGCGTCCGAGACGCTGACGGGGCTCGGCCTGGTACGGCAGGCGGAGCCGTACACGCTGAGCTGGCTCGGCCTGTGGGTGGCGCGGCAGATCATCGCCGAGACGACCGGGCAGGACATCCCCGTCATGGGGACGCTCGCGGACGCCGACGCGGCGACGCTGCTGCACGGGCTGCGCTCCTACCCGGAGAGCGAGCGCGGCGAGGAGCTGGCCGGCTGGCTGAAGGGCCGCGACGAGCGGCAGGCGGTGGACGAGATCGCCTCGGTGCTCGGCACCGTGAGCCCGCTCAGCCGGGCCGTCGGCGTGGAGCTGCTGTGGACGGCGTTCGGCGAGGAGGGGCGGCAGGCGCTGACCCGGCTGCTGGAGGAGCCCAAGCTCGGCGCCGTGATCGCGGCCAGGATCGGCAAGGAGGAGCGGCAGCCGTCGCCCGAGGAGATCGCGTGGGTGCTGGTGGACATGGCGGCGGCGCTGCTGGAGTTCGGCGGCGAGACCGGCGAGGTGATCGAGTCGATCGCGATGGGGATGCGGGCCGAGGAGCAGGCGGGCACGATCGCGATCCTCGCGTTCGGGGACCATCCGTGGACGGGGCAGGTGCTGCGCGTGCTCATCGAGCACCATCCGGACGAGCGGGTGGCCGCCGCGGCCCGCAAGGCGCTGCGCCGGTTGCGCGGCCTGGCCGACCTGCGCGGATGAGGCCCGTGGAGGCGCCCATGATCGCGGCGGCTCCGGCCTGCGGTGGTGACCCCGGTCGAGGCGGCTCCGGCCTGCGGAGGTGACCCCGATCGCGGCGGCTCCGACCTGCGGGGATGGACCGGTCGTGACGGTCGCGGCACGCGGCGGCGGGCCGCGGCGGTAGAGTCGGCTCGGTGACTGAGCATGCGATCTCCCCTCAGACCGGCATCCTGGGTGACGCGTTCGCCTGCGGCTGCGGCGTGATCCTCGGCGGCCGGATGTCCGCCGAGCTGCACGCCGCCGAGAACGGCCTGTGCTCGGCCTGCCTCGGCTCGACCGAGGAGGAGGTGGCGCCCGGCCTGAACCGCCCCTGCGCCTCCTGCGCGGGCAGCGGCCGGCGCCGGGAGCAGGTCAACTGGCAGCTCGCGCACGCCGAGGCCGAGCACCTGATCACGATGACGGTCGTGCGCGGCGTCGTGGCGGGCTTCGACGGCCCGTTCCGCCTGTCGGAGGTGGCCGACACCGTGCGCAACGGGCTGGGGCTGCCCGCGGGGCGGCTGCCGGTCGGGCCGCGGGTGCGCGACCTGCTGCTGCAGCTGCAGGCGGCGGGCGAGATCACCATGTTGTCGGCGCCCGACGAGATGGTGGGCACGGACATGGTGCTCTACCGCGACCCGCAGTGGCAGCGCGTCCGCACCCTCGGCCTCTGATGCTCCGCCGATCGGCCTCTGACGCTCCTCCGATCGTCGGCGGCTCAGCTCGTCGGCGTCGCGCATGAGCTCCTCGACGATCCCGAAGCACTCGGCGGCCGGCAGCGGCCGCGCCTCGGGGAGCCGTCGCCGCAGGTATGCGCGGAGATCGTCGTATCGCACGGCCGGCACGAGCGACACCACAAGGCGCGCCGGTCAGGTCGCGGCTTCGGGGACGCGGCAGAGGATCTCGCCGTGCAGGATCGACAGCCAGCCGTCCTCGGCCGCCGCCCACTCCCGCCACCCGTCGGAGATGCGCCGCAGGTCGGCCTCGGTGGCGGCGCCGGTGGCGAGGGCCTGCTCGGCCATGGCCGACGACAGGACGCGCTCGGCCCACATGCCGCCCCACCAGGCGCGGTCCTCGGGGGTGGCGAAGCACCAGGTGCTGGAGGTGGCGGTGACGTCCTCGAAGCCCGCCTGCCGCGCCCACGACAGCAGCCGCCGCCCGGCGTCGGGCTCGCCGCCGTTGCCGCGCGCGACCCGCTGGTAGAGGGCGAGCCATTCGTCCAGCGCCGGGATGCGCGGCCACCAGGTGAAGGCCGAGTAGTCGCTGTCGCGGGCGGCGACGAACCCGCGCGGCTTGGTGACCCGCCCCATCTCGCGCAGCGCCCGCACGGGGTCGCCGACGTGCTGGAGCACCTGGTGGGCGTGCACGACGCAGAAGGTGTCGTCGGGGTAGGCCAGCGCGTGCACGTCGGCGACGGCGAAGTCCACGTTCGGCAGCCCTCTGGCCGTCACCTCGGCTTTGGCCAGGTCGAGGGCGTCGGCGGTGACCTCGGAGGCCGTCACGTGCCCGTCGGGGACGAGCGCCGCCAGGTCGGCGGTGATCGTGCCGGGGCCGCTGCCCACGTCGAGGATCTTCATGTGCGGCTTGAGGTGGGGCAGCAGGTACGCGGCCGAGTTCGCGGCGGTGCGCCAGCGGTGCGAGCGCAGCACGGACTCGTGGTGGCCATGCGTGTACACGGCGTCCATCGGCGAAACTCCCTCGTTTTCGATGACGTTGCCGACCACCCTAGCGCTGGTCTCACTATTCAAGAGAGAACGTCTTGCATGTCGAGACACGGCGCGGATTGCGTACACTTTGCCGGGAATCTTCCGAGGAAGGAGCACAGGTGGCAGGACAGGCCAGGCCGATCGTGACCGTGGGCGACCCGGTGCTGCACCGCCCGTGCGAGCCGGTCACCCGGTTCGACGGCGAGCTGGCGGCGCTCGTGGACGACATGTTCGCCAGCATGTACGCGGCCGAGGGCGTGGGCCTGGCGGCCAACCAGGTCGGCGTGCCGCTGCGCGTGTTCGTCTACGACTGCCCCGACGCCGAGGGCGTGCGCCACAAGGGCGTCGTCGTCAACCCGGAGCTGGAGGTGCCCGGCCTCGGCGAGCGGCGTCTCGACGCGGGCGACGAGGGCTGCCTGTCGGTGCCCGGCCAGTACGCGCCGCTCCCCCGCCCCGACCGCGCGACCGTGCGCGGATCCGACGTGAACGGCGAGCCGGTGACGGTCGAGGGCAGCGGCCTGCTGGCCCGCTGCCTGCAGCACGAGTGCGACCACCTCGACGGCTACCTCTACATCGACCGCCTGCCGGCCAAGCGCCGCAAGCAGGTGCTGGCGGCGTACCAGGAATCCACTAAAGCGGACAAAGCACCGCTATAGTGGAGGAATGAACGGCGAAGGGGTCCTGTCCAGCGGCCTGTCCATGGGCGAGCTGGGGCAGCGCATCCGGGGCGAGCGGCAGGCGCGCGGGCTGTCCATCGAGCGGCTGGCCGAGCTGAGCGGCATCAGCAGGAGCATGGTCTCCGAGGTCGAGCGGGGCACGAAGACGCCGACCGTCCTGGTGCTCGACCGGCTGGCCACGGCGCTGGGCACGTCCATCGCGCGGCTGCTCGACGAGCCCGCGCACAGCGCGATGCGGGTGCTGCGGCACACCGAGCAGCGGGTGCTGCGCGACCCGTCCGGGTGGGAGCGGCGGGTGCTGTCGCCGGTGCTCGGCGACGTGGAGTTCGAGTTCATGCGCACCACCATCGGGCCCGGCGTGGACGCGGGCGAGTTCAGCCCGCACGCGCCCGGCTCGCGCGAGTACCTCGCCGTCGAGCACGGCAGCCTGCGGCTGACGATCAACGGCAGGCCGTACGAGCTGGCGGCCGGCGACTCGGCCTACTACCCGGGCGACTGCCGCCACGCCTACGCCAACGACGGCACCACCGACTGCGTCTTCTACCTCGCCATGGAGGTGAGTGGAGTCGGGCAGCACGAACCACGGAGGGAATCCCCCGATGCATGACCTGCGCGAGGCGGGCGCCAAGGCGGCCCGGATCATGGCCGACCACCTGGAGGGCGTCGCGGAGCGGCCGGTGTGGCGGCCGGTGCCCGACGGCGAGCTGGCCTGGCTCACCGGCCAGGAGCTGCCGGAGACCGGGCGCGCGCTGGACGACCTGCTGGAGGACGCGCGCGAGCACGTGCTGCCGTACCCGATGGGCAACGGGCACCCGCGCTTCTTCGGCTGGGTGAACTCGCCGCCCAACCCGGCGGGCGTTCTCGTCGAGCCGCTGGCCGCCGCGCTCAACCCGAGCTGCGCCGGCGGCGACCACGCGGGCCCGCACCTGGAGCGCACGGTGGTGCGCTGGCTGGCCGGCCTCGTCGGCTTCCCGCACCCGCCCGGCGGCGGCCTGCTGACCAGCGGCGCGTCCATGGCGACCGTGATCTGCCTGGCCACCGCCCGCCAGCAGGCGGCGCTCGCCGACGGCTGGGACGCCCGCGAGGAGGGCCTGTCCGGGCGGCCTCCCCTGGTCATGTACGTCACCGAGGAGGGCCACAGCTGCCTGCACAAGGCGGCCCAGCTGCTCGGCCTCGGCTCGCGCAACGTCCGCCTCGTGCCGGTGGACGGCGCGTACCGGATGGACGTGCGCGCGCTGCGCGCCATGATCGCCGAGGACCTCGACGCCGGGCTGCGGCCGTTCTGCGTGGCGGGCAGCGCGGGCACGGTGAACTCCGGCGCGGTGGACCCGCTCGACGACATCGCGGACGTGGCCGCGTCGTACGGGCTGTGGTTCCACGTGGACGGCGCGTACGGCGCGCTCGGTGTCCTGGCCGGCGGGGCGGCGCCGCACTACGCCGGGATGGAGCGGGCCGACTCGCTGGCCCTCGACCCGCACAAGTGGCTCGGCGTTCCGGTCGGCTGCGGCTGCGCGCTGCTGCGCGACCCGGCCGCCGCGCGGGCCGCGTTCAGCCTGGTGCCGTCGTACCTGGTGGACGAGAACGCGGGCGACCTCGGCTGGTTCGCCGAGTACGGGCCGGAGCAGACCCGGCCGTTCCGTGCGCTGAAGACGTGGGCGACGCTGTCGTACCTCGGCAGGTCGGGTGTCAAGGGCCTGGTGGAGCACACGACGGGGCTGGCCCGCACGCTCGGCGAGATGATCGAGGCGGCTCCCGACTTCGAGCTGCTCGCCCCGGTCACCACCTCGATCACCGCCTTCCGCCACACGCCGCGCGCCGGCGCGCTCCCCCGCGAGGTGGACGCGCTCAACCGCGCCCTGCCCGTCGCGGTGCAGGCGCGCGGCAACGCGTTCCTGACGGGCACCCGGCTCGGCGGGCGCGACGCGCTGCGGACCTGCATCCTGCACCCCGGCACCACCGAGCAGGACCTGGTGGTGCTCCTGGAGGAGATCCGGCTGGCCGCCAAGGCGCTCTGAGCGCGCCGCGGGACGTCGCGCCGGTGAGAGGCGCATCCGCCCGGGTAGGGGGTCGCCGAACCGACCTACAGGAGGATCCCATGGCGAGAACCGTGGCAGACGTGATGACCTCTCACCCCGCGACGGTCGAGGCCGACCAGCCGGTGTCCGTCGCGGCGAGCCTGATGCGCGACAACGACACCGGCGCGGTCATCGTCAACGACAACGGCCGCATCAAGGGCATCGTCACCGACCGCGACATCACCGTGCGGGTGACCGCCGACGAGCGCGGCCCCGACACGCCCGTCCGCGACGCGTGCAGCCCGTCCGTGGAGGCCGTCGGCCCCGACACCAGCATCGACCAGGCCGTCCAGCTCATGCGCACGCACGCCGTGCGCCGCCTGCCCGTGGTCGAGGACGGCCGCGCCGTCGGCGTCGTCAGCCTCGGCGACCTGGCGATGGAGCGGGACCCGAACTCGGCGCTCGCGGACATCTCGGCGGCGGAGGGCAACCGGTAGTACCGTCGGCGTGTGATCACCGTCGATGACGTACGGCAGTTCGCGCGCACGCTCCCGCGCTCGTCGGAGCACCTCATCAGAGACCGCGTGAAGTTCCGCGTGGGCAGGATCGTCTACGTGGCGTTCTCGCGTGACGAGAGCCTGATGGGGTTCGGGTTCCCGAAGGAGGAACGCGCCGCGCTGGTCGCGGCCGAGCCCGCGAAGTTCCTCCTGCCGAGGGAGTCGGACCTGCGCTTCCACTGGGTGGAGGCGCGCACCGCCGCCCTCGACGTCGCGGAGATGCGGGAGCTGGTGCTGGAGGCGTGGCGGATGTGCGTGCCGAAGAAGGTGCGGCTGGAGCAGGAGCTCGCCGCCCGGCGCCGTTAACCGCCGGTCACCGGGGTCAGGGCGAGGGTGAGGCGCTTCTGCGAGGCCGGCTCGGCGCTGGTGGTGAGCGCGTCGCCCGCCTCGACCGCGCCGCTGCCCGACCGGTCCAGGTGCGCCGTGACGATGACCGTGCGGCGCGGGTCCCAGGCCGGGCTGGGCAGCGAGAACGGGACGCGCCGCTCGGCGTTCCCGTCGTAGGAGAGCGCGGGCAGCGTCAGCTCGGCCAGCGTGCCGGCCGGCGCGTCGGCCTCGGTCACGTCCAGGACGCGGACGCGCAGCGTCGCGTCCTGGAACGAGCCGAGCACGGGGGTGAGGACGACCTCTCCCTGCAGTTCGGGCATGCCGGTCGGCTGATCGCGGCTAGGAGTTCAGCACCGCGTAGCGGGCCTCGATGTCGACCGGCCCGCCGGTGAGGTTGCGGATCTCGATGAAGTACTTCAGAAGCGACGCGGCCTGCCGGTCGACCTGGACGCGCCACTCGATCTGCGCGTCACCGTCGACCATCGGCCACGTCGGGGCCACCATCCACGCCACCCGCCAGGCCTCCGGCCAGCTGTGGGTGAACCAGCGGCGGGTCGAGTTGGCGGGCACCTGTCCCTGGAACTGCACACCTAGGATCATGGCCGGGCCTCACTGTCGTCACGGTCTCTGGGGGCCTCCGGCGCGGCGCCCGCGTCGTTGACCTGCGTATCGAAGACGATCTCCCCTGAGTACGGGTCGCCGCCCTGGCGCGGGGCGGCGCCGCCGTCGATGGTGGGGTTCGTCATGGTGGGAGTCATGGCGGGCATGGCAGGGGTCATGGCAGGCACGGGGCCCTGCGGGCCGTCGAGCTGGACGGGCGCGGGCCCCGCGTCGATGGCGTCGGCCCATTCGGTCGTCCCTGCCTGATCGGTGGGGATCACGGAACGTCCTCCTCTCTCAAGTGCCCTCAGGTGGCGCTGAGGCTCCAGCCGAGCACGTCGTAACGCGCCTCGATCTCGATCTGCCCCGATGTCAGGTTGGTGATCGCCAGGAAGTACTTGAGCAGCCCGCCGGACTGCCGGGTGACCTGGACGTTCCACGAGACCTGCGCGGGGCCGTCGACGATCGGGGCCGTCGGGGCGACGGTCCAGATGACGTACCACTGCGCCGGCCAGCTGTGGGTGAACCACCGGCTGGTCGCGAACGCCTCGATCTTGGCGGAGAACTGCGTGCCGGAGAAGCGGGCCGCCGGCTCGAGGTTGCTGTACATGGTGCGCACGGCCCGGCAGTCGCCCGGGCTCAGGCCCTGCCGCTGCCCGATCTCGACGTTCTGCAGCGGCACGATCGTGTCCTGGCCGTTGCTGGAGAACGCCCAGCGCGGGTAGTGCATGATCGAGTGGTAGTCGTAGGGGCCGACGTCGTCGCCGTCGGTGATGTGCTGGTTGAAGTTGTGCGCCTGAGCTTGCAGGATGTTCTGCCAGTTGATGCGGACGAACTGGTCGCGGTCCTCGCGGCTCTGCTCGTGCCACAGGCCCGTCGCGTGCCCGATCTCGTGGATGGTGGAGCCGGTGTCGCAGCCGCCCTCGAGGGTGATGTTCTGCTGCCCGGTGGTCCGGCCGACCGCGGAGCTGCAGCCGGTGCCCGGCCGGAACATCACGAAGTCGGGGAACTGCGCCTGGTTGGCGGCGGTCCGGCGGACGAACCGGATCCGGGTGTTGCGCTCCCAGTGCGCGATGGCGTCGGTGACCCGGCCCTGGTTCGGCAGGGCGGGGTCGATGTCGTACGGCACCGTGCCGTTCGGCCAGCGGAACTGCGTGCCGGGGATGATGACCCCCGCTTGCTCCTCGGCCACCGCGGCGTTCTCCACGTCGCCCGGGCCGATCAGCGCGAGCTCGATGTCCCCCTCGAAGAGCGGGCGCCCGTCGACCATCGTGTACTGGACGGCTTTCGGCCCTTTCGTGGCCAGCCGCACCAGCCCCGTCTCGACCGTCGGACCGACATGGAATTGACCGAACCCCATCGTTTGCTGTGCGCCATTGTTTTCTGGCATGCGGCCTCCTTGTGATGGCGCGGTGCACGTGCGACGCGAAAAGAGACCAGGCCGTTCCGGAATGGCCGCGCGGAATGCCCGGGACCGTTGCCTCAATTTCCCCGCCGCAGCTCTGACCTGCCCCGCCATGATGTACCCGGGCTGATAGGCGGTCAAGGGGCCGCGTGCCGTCCCCATAATGATTTTTCCCGGACGAGCGGCGAGAATGATCGCCGCCCACCGCACACGACATATTGAGCGGGCGGCGAAATGTTCATGGTGCCGGAATACTTGCTCTTTTCTCCGATCTTCGCGAGGATCGGTGATCATGACGCGACAGGACTGGATGCGGTGGCACGACGCCTACGACGAGCCGGGCTCCTCGCTGAAGGATCGCCTCGACGTCGTCCGCGCGTGGGTGGGCAGGGCGCTCGACGAGGGCGCGTCGCGCGTGGTCAGCATGTGCGCCGGGCAGGGGCGCGACCTGCTGCCGGTGCTGGCCGCGCACCCCAGGCGCGGTCAGGTGCGGGCCCGGCTGGTCGAGCTGGACGAGCGCATCGCCGCCACCGCCAGGGCCGCCGCCCCCGAGGGGGTCGAGGTGGTGTGCGGGGACGCGTCCGTCACCGACGCGTACGCCGGCGCCGTGCCGGCGGATCTCGTGCTGGCCTGCGGCATCTTCGGGAACATCACCGACGACGACATCCGCCGCACGGCCGCCACCCTGCCGCGGCTCTGCGCCCCCGGGGCGATGGTGATCTGGACCAGGGGCCGGCACGCGCCCGACCTGGTGCCGGCGATCTGCGAGTGGTTCGAGGAGTGCGGGTTCGAGCGGGTGGCCGTCGAGGGCGAGGGCACGAAGTACGGGATCGGCGTGCACCGCTACACCGGGCCGCCGGTGGCGCTGGAGCCCGGCACGCGGATGTTCACTTTCGTCCGTTAGCCGCCGCGGTGGTCGCGGTCAGCGGGTGACGGCGCGGTACAGGTCGCGGGTGAGCGTGGTGGTGCGCTTGACCGAGGAGCTCCACGTGCCGCCCGCCGGGTGTGCCGTGAGCACCGCCATGATGTAGCGGTCGCCCTGCCCCACGAGGCCGGTCGTGTGCAGGACGGGGCGGCCGTAGTCGGGGACGCCCGAGCCGGTGGCGTGCTGGGCGATCCACGAGATGGGGGCCCCGATCGCCTTGGCGTCGCGCGCGTAGGAGAACACCGCCGGGCTCGTGTTCCGGGACGCGGCCGTCGCCGTTCTGGCGTCGCACCTGACCGGCGGCGTCGTGCCGAAGCCCGACCAGCCCTGCTTGACCGCCCACGGCCGGGGCACCCCATCAGGGATGCCGAAGGTCTGGTCGAAGCCGTCGGTGCCGCACGGCGTGGAGCGGCGCAGGTGGCCGAGGATGGTGTCGCGGACCCGGGGCTCGGCGCGGTCGAGCAGGTAGCGGTAGGTGCGCACGATGTCGTACGCGCTCAGCGAGGTGTAGCCCCAGAACCCGGGCTTGGAGGCGGGCGGCGGCGCGGTGTCGGACAGGCCGAGCCTGCGGGCCTGCCGCACGATGATCTGCCCCTTGCCGAGGCGGTCCCAGAAGGCGGAGGCGGCGTCGTCGTCGCTGGAGCGCAGCATGACCTTCAGCAGCCTGGCGTCGGCGGCGGGCACGCTCGTGCGCCCTTCCAGGTAGTCGATCGCGATGAGGATCTTGACGACGGAGGCGGAGCGGTACTTCCGGTGCGCGTTGCGGGTGGCGACGATCTTGCCGGCCTGCCGGTCGAAGACCACCCAGGCCGCGGTCGTGCCGGCGGGGACCCGAGGGGGCGCGCCGGCATGGGTGGCGGCGTGGGCGGGGGCCGCCAGGGCGGCCACGGCGAGGGGGACGACGGCCAGGGGCATGATTCGCACCCGCTATAACTACCAGATTTCGCCGGCCCACCCTTGACCGACCAACGAAAACGGGTATAAACACAGAAGAAACCAACCCGAAACGGCGGTGAACCAACATCATGTACGCCGAGGAGCGGCAGCAGGAGATCCTGCGGAGAGCGCGGGCCTCGGGCCGCGTCGACGTGGTGACGCTGGCCGCCGAGCTCGACGTGACCACCGAGACGATTCGCCGCGACCTGACGGCGCTGGAGCGGGCGGGAGTGCTGCGCCGCGTGCACGGGGGCGCGATCCCCGTGGAGCGGCTGGGGTTCGAGCCCGCGCTGGCCACCCGCGACGAGGTCATGACGGCCGAGAAGGAGCGCATCGCGAAGGCGGCGCTGGCCGAGCTGCCCGAGGACGGGTCCGTGATCATCGACGCGGGCACCACGACGGGCCGCCTGGTGCAGGTGCTGCCCGCCGACCGGGAGCTGACCGTCGTGGTCAACTCCCCGCCGCTGGCCACCGTGCTGGCCGCCCGCCCCAACCTGCACGTGATCATGCTGGGCGGCCGGGTGCGCGGCAAGACCCTCGCCACGGTCGACGACTGGGCGCTGCGCCCGCTGGCCTACCTCAACGTGGACGTGGCGTTCATGGCCACCAACGGCTGCTCGGCGGCGCGCGGCCTGACCACGCCCGACCCGGCCGAGGCGGCGATCAAGCGGGCCATGGTCAAGGCGGCGCAGCGCAGCGTGCTGCTGGCCGACCACACGAAGTTCGGCGACACGTACCTGTCCACGTTCGCCGAGCTGAGCGAGATCGACGTGGTGATCACCGACACCGGGCTGGACGTGTCGCTGGCCGCCGACCTGGCGGCGGCCGGGCCGGAGGTGATCAGGGCGTGATCCTCACCCTGACGCTCAACCCGAGCCTCGATCGCACGATCGAGATCGCCTCCCTCGACCGGGGCGCGGTGATCCGCGCCGCCGCCGCGCACCTCGACCCCGGCGGCAAGGGGGTGAACGTCTCGCGCGCCCTGCTGGCCAACGCCGTCACCAGCCGCGCCGTGGTCCCGTACGGCGGCGACGAGGGCAGGCAGCTCATCGGCCTGCTGGCCGCCGAGGGCCTCGACATGGTGACCGTCCCGGTGACGGGCCGCACCCGCTCGAACGTGACGCTCGCCGAGCCCGACGGCACCATCACCAAGATCAACGAGCCGGGCACCGCGCTGTCGCCCGCCGAGCTCGACACGGTCGCCGAGGCCGTGCTGGCCGCCGCCCACTCCGGCGGGCACGAGGCCGACTGGGTGGTGGCGTCCGGGAGCCTGCCACCCGAGGTGCCCTCCGACGTGTACGCGCGGCTGTGCCGCAGGTTCGCCGGCGCGGGCATCCACGTGGCCGTCGACACCAGCGGCCCCGCGCTGTCCTGCGCGCTCGGCGCCGCGCCCGCCCTGGTCAAGCCGAACCTGGAGGAGCTGTCGGCGGCGACCGGCATGCCGATCCGCTGCCTGGGCGACGTGGCGGGCGCGGCGGCCAAGCTGCGGGCGGCCGGGGCGCGTACCGTGCTGGCCAGCCTCGGCGCCGACGGCGCGGTGCTCGTCGAGGACGGCGGCAGCTGGTACGGCGAGGCGGCCGTGACCGAGCCGCGCAGCTCCGTCGGCGCGGGCGACGCCATGCTGGCCGGCTTCCTCGCCGCGGGCGGCCACGGCCCCGACGCTCTCCGGCAGGCGCTGGCCTGGGGCGCCGCCGCCGTCCGCCTGCCCGGCAGCCGCATGCCGGGGCCGGGCGACATCGACCTCGACGCCGTCACCGTCGGCCTGCCCGACCCCGCCCGCCCGCTCTCGACCGCCCTGCCCGCCCCCCTCACCTGACCCTCCCGACCTCGGCGTTTCCCCACAGAAAGCGGCTGCTCGACCCCCCAGAAGGAGCACGTCCATGGCCGACACCTACACCCCTCCGGTCACCGGGACCGGAGTCAAGGCCACCATCCAGCGCATCGGCGGTCATCTGGCCGGCATGATCATGCCGAACATCGGCGCGTTCATCGCCTGGGGCCTGATCACCGCCCTGTTCATCCCGACCGGCTGGTTGCCCAACGAGTCGCTGGCGAAGATGGTCGGCCCGATCATCGGCACCCTGCTCCCGGTCCTCATCGCCTATACCGGCGGCCGGATGGTGCACGGGCAGCGCGGGGCGGTCGTCGGCGCGGTGGCGGTGATGGGCGTCGTGGTGGGCACCGAGTCCCCGATGTTCCTCGGCGCCATGATCATCGGCCCGCTCACCGCCCTGATCCTGAAATATGTGGACAGGTTCACGGAGGAGCGGACCAAGGCCGGCTTCGAGATGCTGGTGGACAACTTCTCCGCCGGCATC
Organism: Nonomuraea composti; assembly: GCF_012034275.1. Classification (NCBI taxonomy): domain Bacteria; kingdom Bacillati; phylum Actinomycetota; class Actinomycetes; order Streptosporangiales; family Streptosporangiaceae; genus Nonomuraea; species Nonomuraea composti. The sequence goes on from NZ_JAATEP010000031.1 coordinate 20,436, forward strand.
GTGGGCGGCGCGATGGCCGTCGTCGGCTTCTACGGCATCGGCCCGATCGTCCAGGCCGTCACCACCGCCGCCGGCAACGCCGTCGAATGGCTGATCACCAACAACCTGCTGCCGATCGCCTCCGTGCTGATCGAGCCGGCCAAGGTGCTGTTCCTCAACAACGCCATCAACCACGGCGTGCTGAGCCCGCTCGGCGTGGCCGAGGCCGCCGAGTCGGGCAAGTCGATCCTGTTCATGCTGGAGTCGAACCCGGGGCCGGGCCTCGGGCTGCTGCTGGCGTTCCTGCTGTTCGGCCCGCGCGCGATGCGGCCGAGCACGCCCGCCGCGATGATCATCCACTTCTTCGGCGGCATCCACGAGATCTACTTCCCGTACGTCCTCATGAAGCCCCGCCTCATCCTGGCCGTGATCGCGGGCGGCGCCGCCGGCGTGTTCACGTTCATGGTCACCGGCGCCGGGCTGGTCGCCACGCCCTCGCCCGGCAGCATCTTCGCCTACCTCGCGGTCACCCCGAAGGGCGGCTGGCTCGGCTCCAGCCTGGGGATCCTCGTGGCGACCGGCGTGAGCTTCGCCGTCGCCGCCGTCCTGCTGGGCTTCGGCAGGGGCGAGAAGGCCGAAGCGGCCGAGACGGAACCCATCGCTGAAACCACCAAGGAGAGCTGAGCCATGGCAGGCATCGACAGCAAGGACATCCACAAGGTCATCGTGGCCTGCGACGCGGGCATGGGCAGCAGCGTCATGCTCGCCTCCACGCTCAAGAAGCAGCTCAAGGGCACCGGCGTGACCGTCGAGCACACCCCGGTCAACTCCATCCCGGACGACGCCGACGTGATCGTCTGCCACGCGGGCCTGGCCGCACGTGCGAAGGCGGCCGCTCCGGGGAAGGTACTGGTGTCGTTCCAGATCTTCCTCGGCGACCCGGCGGTGACCCGGCTGGTGAACACCATCAAGAACGGCGGCACGGTCGATGCGTGACGACCTGCTCGACCCGCGCGCCGTGCTGCTGCACGAGAGCGCCCCCGACCGCGAGGCGGCCGTGCGCCGCTGCGGCCGGGCGCTGGCCGACGTGGGCGCGGTCGCCGAGCCGTACGTCGAGGCGATGCTGGAGCGCGAGCGCTCCCTGTCCACGTACGTCGGCGAGGGCGTCGCCATCCCGCACGGCACGAACGCCTCCAAAGGGGACGTCCTGCGCGACGCGATCTGCGTGGTGCGCTTCCCCGGCGGAATCGACTGGGACGGCGAGCACGTCACGCTGTGCGTCGGCATCGCCGCCAAAGACAACGGTCACGTGCCGCTGCTCGCGGCGCTGGCCGAGATCCTGCTCGACCCCGACCGGGCGCGGGCACTGCGCGAGGCCACCGAGGTCTCTGACGTGATCAAGGAGTTGACGGCATGAAGGTCGCGCGTTTCCACGCGCCCGGCGACATCAGGATCGAGGACGCCCCCGAGCCGGTCGCCGGCCCCGGCGAGCTGAAGATCCGCGTACGCAACTGCTCCACCTGCGGCACCGACGCGAAGATCTACAAGTTCGGCCACCACCACATCGTGCCGCCGCGCGTGATGGGCCACGAGATCGCCGGCGAGGTGGTGGACACGGGCGCCCGGGTGCAGGTGATCGCCGCGATCCCGTGCGGCACCTGCCCCGACTGCGTGGCCGGCCGCCGCACGGTGTGCCCGAACCAGGAGTCGATGGGCTACCACTACGACGGCGGGTTCGCCGAATACATGATCATCCCGGCGAAGGTGCTGGCCGTGGACGGCGTCAACGCCATCCCCGACGGCGTCGGCTTCGCGGAGGCGTCGGTGGCCGAGCCGCTGGCGTGCGTGCTCAACGGCCAGACGCTGGCCCGCGTCGGCCCCGGCGACGACGTCGTCGTGATGGGCGCCGGCCCGATCGGCTGCCTGCACGTCCGGCTGGCGCGGGCGCGCGGCGCCCACCGGGTCTTCCTCGTGGACGTCAACGCCGAACGCCTGGCGATGGCCGCCGAGCTCGTCCGTCCCGACGCGGCCATCGACGCCGACCCCGTCGAGCAGGTGCTGAAGCTGACCGGCGGCCGGGGCGCCGACGTGGTGATCACGGCGGCGGCGTCGGGCGCGGCGCAGGAGCAGGCGGTGCGCATGGCCGCCCGCCAGGGGCGCGTCAGCTTCTTCGGCGGGCTGCCCAAGGACGACCCGATCATCTCGCTCGACTCGAACCTCGTGCACTACCGGGAGCTGACCATCGTCGGCGCGAACGGCTCCAGCCCCGCCCACAACGCCGAGGCGCTGCGGCTTGTGGCCGAGGGCGCCGTACCGGTGTCGGACCTGATCACCCACCGGCTGCCGCTGCCGCGCGTGCTGGACGGGATCGACCTGGTCAGCCGGGGCGCGGCCATCAAGGTCACCATCGAACCCTAGGAGGAGGGCGTCATGGCGCAGCGAACGGTGGTCGTGGCCTCGGCCAGCGGCCTGCACGCGCGGCCGGCGAAGCTGTTCGTGCAGGCGGCGGTGAAGGCGGGGGTTCCGGTGACGATCCGGGCCGGGGAAAAGAAGGCGGTGCCGGCCAAGAGCATGCTCGGGGTGCTGTCGCTCGGCGTCGTCCAGGGCACGGAGGTCACGCTGGAGGCGGACGGGCCGGGGGCGGAGGAGGCGCTGGACGCGCTGGCCGCGCTGCTGTCCCGCGACCTGGACGCGGAAGAGGCCCTCGATGCCTGACCGCAGCCCGGGGGAAAGGCCGCCGACGCCTGACCGCGGCCCGAGGCCCCCGGCGTCTGACGGCGGGCCCTGGGAGGGGGCCGCCGGGCGGTTGAGCGGGCTCGGGGTCAGTCAGGGGCGGGCGGCCGGGCCGATGATCCGGCTGGCCGACCCGCCCGAGCTGCCCGCCCCGCGCCCCGTCGCCGACCCGGGCGCGGAGGCGGCCACGGTGGCGAAGGCGCTGGCGGCGGTGGCCGCCGAGCTGAACCGGCGGGCGCTGGCGGCCGGCGGCGAGGCGGCCGAGATCCTGGAGGCCCTCGCCATGATCGCCGAGGACCCGATGCTGCTGGAGGAGGCCGAGCGGCTCACCGGCGACGGCCACGACGCCGCCCACGCCCTCGACGCCGCCTTCGCCAAGCACCGCGAGGCCCTGGCCGCGCTCGGCGGCTACCTGGGCGAGCGGGCCGCCGACCTCGACGACCTCAGGCACCGCGCGATCGCCGCCGCGCTCGGCCTGCCCATGCCGGGCCTGCCCTCCCCCGGCCATCCGTACGTGCTGGTCGCCACCGACCTCTCCCCCGCCGACACGGCCGGCCTCGGCCCCGACGTGCTGGCCCTGGTCACCGAGCACGGCGGCCCCACCAGCCACACGGCGATCCTGGCCAGAGGCAGAGGGCTGCCCGCCGTCGTGGCCTGCGCGGGCGTCATGGACCTGGCCGACGGCACGGTGATCGGCGTGGACGGCGGCACCGGCGAGATCGCCATCGGCCTCACCGAGAGCGAGACGGCCGAGGTCGGCCAGGCGGAGGACGCCCGCAGGGCCCGCCTCAGGACGAGCCGCGGCCCGGGCCGGACCGCCGACGGGCACCCGGTGCGGCTGCTGCTCAACATCGGCTCGGCCGCCGACCTGGAGCGGGACGCGGCGCAGGCCGACGCCGAGGGGGTGGGGCTGTTCAGGACCGAGTTCCTGTTCCTCGACCGCAAGCAGGCGCCGTCGTTCGAGGAGCAGGTGGCGGCGTACGCCGACGTGTTCTCCGGCACTGAGCAGGTGGTGGTGCGCACGCTCGACGCCGGCACTGACAAGCCGCTGCCCTTCCTCGGCCTGCCGCAGGAGCAGAACCCGGCGCTGGGCGTGCGCGGCCTGCGCGTGGACCGGCTGCTGCCCGGCGTCCTCGACACCCAGCTCGACGCGATCGCCGAGGCGGCCCGCAGCACCGGCGCCGAGCCGTGGGTGATGGCCCCCATGGTCACCACCGTCGGCGAGGCGAGCGACTTCGCCCGCCGCGCCCGCGCCAGGGGCATCGGGCGGGTGGGCGTGATGGTGGAGGTGCCGGCGGCGGCGCTGCGCGCGGGCCGGCTGCTGCAGGAGGTCGACTTCCTCAGCATCGGCACGAACGACCTGGCCCAGTACACCTTCGCCGCCGACCGCCAGCACTCCGCCCTCGCCGACCTCCTGGACCCGCGCCAGCCCGCCCTGCTGGAGCTGATCGCGCTGTGCGCGGAGGCGGGCCGGCGGGCGGGCAAGCCGGTCGGGGTGTGCGGCGAGGCGGCGGGCGACCCGCTGCTCGCGCCGCTGCTGGTGGGGCTGGGCGTGACGAGCCTGTCCATGGCGCCGGTGTGCGTGCCGGCGGTCAGGGAGGCGCTGGCGGGCCTCACGCTGGACGAGTGCCGCGACCGCGCCCAGGCCGCCCTCGACTGACGACGGCGGCGCGCAGCGGGCGGGTCAGGTGGCGGGTTCGGGGTTGTGGGCGCGCAGGCGGAGCCGGTCGTCCTCCACGTCCACCGTCACCTTCCCGTGCTCGGCCACCTCCCCGGTGAGCAGCATCGTGGACAGCCGGTTGTCCAGCTCCCGCTGCACCGTCCGCCGCAGCGGCCGGGCGCCGAACTCGGGCTGGTAGCCGCGCCCGGCCAGCCAGTCCTTGGCCGCGTCGGTGACCTCCAGCGTCACGTCCTGGCCGCGCAGCCGCTGCCGGGTGCGCTCCAGCAGCAGGTCCACGATCTGGCGGAGCTGGTCGCGTTCGAGCCGCTTGAAGACGATCGTCTCGTCGATGCGGTTGAGCAGCTCGGGCCGCAGGGAGCGCCGCAGCAGGTCCATGACCTGCCGCTCGATGTCGCCGGTGGCCTCCAGGATGAGCTGGGCGCCGATGTTGCTGGTCATGATGACGATGGTGTTGGTGAAGTCGACGGTGCGGCCCTGCCCGTCGGTGAGGCGGCCGTCGTCGAGCATCTGCAGCAGGATGTTCATGACGTCGGGGTGGGCCTTCTCGATCTCGTCGAGCAGGATCACGCCGTGCGGGCGGCGCCGCACGGCCTCGGTGAGCTGCCCGGCCTCCTCGTAGCCGACGTATCCGGGCGGCGCGCCGATGAGCCGGGAGACGGTGTGCCGCTCCTGGAACTCGCTCATGTCGATGCGCACCATGTGGTCCTCGCCGCCGAACAGCGCCGCCGCGAGGGCCCTGGCCAGCTCGGTCTTGCCGACCCCGGTGGGCCCGAGGAACAGGAGGCTGCCGATCGGGCGGTTCGGGTCGGACAGGCCCGCCCGGGCGCGGCGGACGGCCTCCGCGATGGCGGTGACGGCCTCGCCCTGGCCGATGACGCGCTCGTGCAGGTGCTCCTCCAGCCGCATGAGGCGGTCGCGCTCCTGCTCGGTGAGCTGGGTGACGGGGATGCCGGTGCGCCGGGAGACGACCTCGGCGATGTCCTCCACCATCACCTGGGGTGCCTCGTCGGTGCCGTGCCTGGCCCGCTCCAGCTCGGGGCGGAGCTTGTCGATCTGGGTGGTCAGCTCCTTGGCGCGGTCGAAGTCGTCGCGGGAGACGGCCTGGTCCTTGTCGCGGCGCAGCGCGTCGAGGCGTTCCTCCAGCTCCCGTACGTCGCTGCCGGGCGTGCGGGAGCGCAGCCGGACCCGGGCCGATGCCTGGTCGACGAGGTCGATGGCCTTGTCGGGCAGGAACCGGTCGGAGATGTAGCGGTCCGACAGGGCGGCCGCGGCGTGCAGCGCCTCGTCGGTGATGCGGACCTGGTGGTGCGCCTCGTACGCGTCGCGCAGCCCGGCCAGGATCTCGACCGTCTGCTCCACGGTGGGCTCGGGGACGAGGATCGGCTGGAAGCGGCGTTCGAGTGCGGCGTCCTTCTCGATGTTCTTGCGGTACTCGTCAATGGTGGTGGCGGCCACGACGTGCAGTTCGCCGCGGGCGAGGGCGGGCTTGAGGATGTTGGCGGCGTCCATGCCGCCCTCGGCGGAGCCGGCGCCGACCAGGGTGTGGACCTCGTCGATGAAGACGACGATCTCGTCGGCGTGCGCCCGCACCTCGTCGATGACCTTCTTGATGCGTTCCTCGAACTCGCCGCGGTACTTGGAGCCGGCGACCATGCCGGTCAGGTCGAGCGCGACGACGCGGCGGTCCTTGAGCGTGTCGGGGACGCTGCCGTTCACGATGCGCTGGGCGATGCCCTCGACGATCGCGGTCTTGCCGACGCCGGGCTCGCCGATCAGGCACGGGTTGTTCTTGGTGCGCCGCGACAGCACCTCGATGCACTGCTCGATCTCGTCCTCGCGGCCCACGACCGGGTCGATGCGGCCCTGCCGGGCCTCCTCGGTGAGGTCGCGGCCGTACTCGTCGAGCGAGGGGGTGTCGGTGGCGCGGCGGCCGTCGCCGCTCCCGGCGGGTCCGGACATCAGGGCCTGTTGCAGCTCGTTCGCCGAGACGCCCTGCTCGCGCAGGAGGCGGGCGGCGGTGGAGTCGGGGTTGGCGGCCAGCGCGAGCAGCAGGTGCTCGGGGCCGATGTACGACGACCGCAGGGCGCGCGAGATGCGCTGGGCGTCGAGGATGGCCCGTTTGGTGGCCGGCGACAGCGTGGCCGGCGGCTCCGTGGCCTCGCCGGGCCCGGCGGTGGCGTCGATGCGGTCGCGCAGCCGCCCCGTGTCCACGCCCGCGGTGCGCAGCAGCGCCTGCCCGGAGCCGGTGTCGATCAGCGCGTCGAGCAGGTCGAGCACGTCGAGATCGGCGGCGCCGCGCTGCCCGGCGCCCTCCACGGCCCGGCTCAGCACCTCTCGCGCCTCGGCGCTGAGCAGCTTGCCCACATCGACCCGCTGGATGCCGGGCCGGGCCGGCGGCCAGCCCTCCATCCCGCCGAACACCCGGCCGGTGAGCTCCTCGAACCCGCGGAACGGGTCCCCGCCGAAGAACGATCTGAACGGCATGTCCGACATAACGTGTCCCCCTCGTGCTCAGGGGACATCTAGCCGCCGCCACCGCCCGTCATTGCCAGCAATCGGCAAAGCCTTGCGCGGGCCTCACTCCGTCGCGACGAGGTCGATGACCGGCGTGTCGCCGGAGACGAGCTCCAGCGTGCGCCGCGCCGTTCCGGGGTTCTCCAGCAGCGCCATGATGACGGCCGCCACGTCGTCGCGCGGCACCGCGCCCGGCGGCACCTCGGGGGCCAGCCGCACCAGCCCGGTGCCCGGCTCGTCGGTCAGGCGGCCCGGCCGCAGGATCGTCCAGGCCAGGTCGCGGGCGCGCAGGTCGTCCTCGGCCTCGGTCTTCGCCTTGATATAGGCGGCCCACACCTCGTCACGGCCGGGCGCGGGCGGCTTGCCGGCCCCCATCGAGGAGATCTGGATGAAGCGCCGCACGCCGGCCCGCTCGGCCGCGTCGGCGAGCAGCACGGACGCGCCCCGGTCGACGGTGTCCTTGCGTGCCGCGCCGCTGCCGGGGCCCGCGCCGGCGGCGAAGACGACCGCGTCGGCGCCCTCGACGATCCGGGTGACCTCCTCGACGCTCGCCCGCTCCAGGTCGCACAGCACGGCCTCGGCCCCGGTCGCCTCGACGTCGGCGACGTGCGCCGGATTGCGTACGATGCCGACCGCCCCCGACTTGAGCCGGGCGGCCAGCCGCAGCGCGATCTTGCCGTGTCCCCCCGCGATGATGATCCGCATGGGGGCCATGGTGTCATGGACGCATGCACGACTTCCCGGAGGCACCCACGCCCGCGTTCCTGTTCGACCTCGACGGCACCCTGATCGACAGCGTCTACCAGCACGTGGTGGCCTGGCGGCAGGCGCTGTCCGGGATGGGCATCGACCTGTCGGTGTGGCGCATCCACCGCCGCATCGGCATGAGCGGCGGGCTGTTCGTCAGCGCGCTGCTGCGCGAGACCGGGCTCAAGCTGACCCGGGAGCAGATCGACGAGCTGCAGACCCACCACGCCGACGCCTACGAGCAGCAGGTCCACTCGGTCAAGCCGCTGCCCGGCGCGACGGAGCTGCTGGGCGAGCTGACCGCGCGCGGCGTTCCGTGGGCGATCTGCACCAGCGGGTACGCCCGCACCGCCCGCCTCGCGCTCGGCATGCTGGACCTGCCGGAGGACACCCCGATGGTGACGCGTGACCTGGTGCGGCGGGCCAAGCCGGACCCCGACCTGTTCCTCGCCGGAGCGGCGCTGGTGCGGGTGGACCCGGCGCACGCCATGGTGGTGGGCGACAGCGTGTGGGACCTGCTGGCCGCCCGCCGGGCCGGCGCGCTCGGCATCGGGCTGCTGTCCGGCGGGTATGGCAGGGACGAGCTGGAGCGGGCGGGCGCGTTCCGCGTGTACGCCGACCCGGCGGACATGCTGGACCGCCTCGACGAGCTCGGCGTCCGCCAGAGCGACTGAGCAGGACGACTGAGCAGGGCGACTGAGCAGGGTCACCGTCACGGGAATATCCCCGCGAACCCCCGAGCTGGATCATGCGTATTCCCCGAAGAGGAGCTGAGATGGACTTGGCAGACATCGGCGTCACCGGTCTGGCGACCATGGGGCGCAACCTGGCCAGGAACCTGGCCAGGCACGGCTACTCGGTGGCCGTGCACAACCGCTCGCACGGCCGTACCGAGCAGCTGGTGAAGGAGTTCGGCGGCGAGGGCACGTTCATCCCGTCGGAGGACCTCGCCGCGTTCGTGGCGTCGCTGAAGCGGCCGCGGCGCGCGATCATCATGGTGAAGGCGGGCGCCGGCACCGACGCGGTGATCGACCAGCTCGCCGACCTGATGGAGCCCGGCGACATGATCGTCGACGGCGGCAACGCGCACTTCGAGGACACGCGGCGGCGCGAGGCGGCGCTGCGCGAGCGCGGCCTGCACTTCGTCGGCACCGGCATCTCCGGCGGCGAGGAGGGCGCGCTGAACGGCCCGAGCATCATGCCGGGCGGCTCGAAGGAGTCGTGGGAGGCGCTGGGCCCGATCCTCCAGGACATCGCGGCCAAGGTGGACGGCGTGCCGTGTTCGGTGCACGTGGGCCCCGACGGCGCCGGGCACTTCGTGAAGATGGTGCACAACGGCATCGAGTACTCCGACATGCAGCTCATCGCGGAGTCGTACGACCTGCTGCGGCAGGCTCTGGGCGCGACGCCGGCGGAGCTGGCCGAGGTGTTCAGGGAGTGGAACCGCGGCGAGCTCGACTCCTACCTGATCGAGATCACCGCCGAGGTGCTCGACCAGGTGGACGCCGAGACGGGCAAGCCGTTCGTGGACCTCGTGGTGGACCAGGCGGAGCAGAAGGGCACCGGCCGCTGGACCGTGCAGAGCGCCCTCGACCTGGGCGTGCCGGTGACGGGCATCGCGGAGGCCACGTTCGCGCGGGCGCTGTCGGGCCACCCGGAGCAGCGGGCCGCGGCGCGCTCGCTGGCCGGCCCCGACCTGTCCGGGGTCGGCGGGCGCGAGCTGATCGAGGACGTGCGGCAGGCCCTGTACGCCTCCAAGATCGTCGCCTACGCGCAGGGCTTCGACCAGATGGCGGCGGCCTCGAAGGAGTACGGCTGGGACCTCGACCTGGGCGCCATGGCCACGATCTGGCGGGGCGGGTGCATCATCAGGGCCAAGTTCCTCGACCGGATCAGGGCGGCCTACGACGCGAACCCGAACCTGCCGACGCTGCTGGCCGACCCGACGTTCGCGGGCGCGCTGGAGGCGGCGCAGGAGTCGTGGCGGCGCGTGGTGACGACGGCGGTGCAGATCGGCGTGCCGACGCCCGGCTTCTCCTCGGCCCTGGCCTACTACGACGGGCTGCGCCGCGACCGCCTCCCGGCGGCGCTGGTGCAGGGACTGCGCGACTTCTTCGGCGCGCACACCTACCGGCGGGTGGACAAGGAGGGCACCTTCCACACCGACTGGTCCGGCGACCGTACGGAGCGGCCGGCGTAGCCCCCGTCCGTCAGCAGGTCCGTCTGAAGGGTCAGCGCCCGCCGATCACCGGGTTGGCGAGCGCGGTGACCACGCAGAAGCCGAGCGGTCCGGCGGTGTCGTGCATGGTCACCTGGCCGGTCGCGACGCCGCCGGCGCTCACGTGCCCGGTGGCCTCGACCCCGATCAGGTCGCTCTCGGGGAGCCTGGCCAGCGTCAGCGTGTAGTCGGCGTTGATGAAGCGCAGGCCGCCGGGCTGGGTGTTGGCGAGCGGGCTGGCGAAGTCGGCGGCCAGCGCGGCGCGGACGAACGGGGTCAGCGGCTCGTCGTCCACCAGCGGGTGCCGCTCGCGCATCCACGCCCGCCCCTGCGCGTCGAAGGGCGTCACCCACCACAGGTCGAACGGCGGGCGCCAGCCGTCGCCCTCGACCGGCGGCGCGGCGGGCGGCGCCTGGTCCCAGGCGGGCGTGACGAGCGAGCGCTCGCCGTCGGGCTGCTCGCTCTCGCGCAGCAGCACCGCGCTCGCCCGCGCGATCACGCCCTGCTCGGTGGAGAGCACGGCGTCGGCCACCCGGATCCGGCGGCCGTTCCTGACCAGCGTGGTCTCGACGGTGACGGGCAGCATCGGGCTGTTGCGGAACAGGTCGACGGTCAGGCGGGCGAAGCGCAGGCCGGGCTCGGCGTGGTGCTCTTCGAGGCTGCGGGCGGCCAGCCCGCCGAGCAGGCGGCCGTGGAGCATGTCGGGGGACCAGGGGCCTCGGGCGTGCGGAGCGGGGACGAGCTCGTCCCGCTTGCGCGTGAAGAACGCTGACGTCACAGAACGATATTCTAGTCAGAGATCGGCGCTCCCGTCAGCGGCCGGCAGTCCAGGCAGCGGCCGGCAATTCGGACAGCGGTCGGCAGTCCGGGCAGCGGCCGGCAGTTCGGGCAGCGGTCGGCTCTTCAGACGGTGATCGGCTTTCTAGACGGCGCTCAGGCGGTTGCCGAGCGCGCGCAGCCGTTCCTTCAGCTCGACCGGCTCCAGCACCTCGAAGTCCACGTCGAGGAAGGCCACGACGACGGCCATCATGTGCGGGTCGTCGCCGCGCAGGCTCAGCAGGCACCGCTCGCCGTCCAGCGGCTCGACGGTGCCGGAGACCCGGCCCGCCACCCGCTCGGCGGGCGCGTGCAGCAGGAAACGGGCCTCGATCGGCCACATCTCGTGCGCCAGCCGGCGCCGCACCCACGCGGCCACGTCGGGCTCGGGCGGCTCGCGCGGCGCGAAGCGGGGGCCGTTGGGGGTGCGCAGCCGCATCCGGTCGGCACGGAAGGTGCGCCAGTCGCGGCGGTCGGTGTCCCACGCGACGAGGTACCAGCGGTTGCCCTTGCTGACCAGCCCGTACGGCTCCACCCTGCGGCAGGCGGCCGCGCCGTCGTGGCCGGTGTAGTCGAAGCGCAGCTGCTCGCGGTCGCGGCAGGCGGCGGCGACGCGGGTCAGCACGTCGGCGTCCACCGTGGGGCCTGCGCGGTTGATCCGCACCGTGTGGGTCTGCAGCGTGTTGACCCGGTGGCGCAGGCGGGCCGGCAGCACCTGCTCCAGCTTGGCCAGCGCGCGCAGCGAGGTCTCCTCGATGCCGGTCACGGTGCCGTTCGCCGCCGTCCGCAGCCCCACCGCGACCGCCACGGCCTCCTCGTCGTCGAGCAGCAGCGGCGGCAGGTCGGCGCCCGCGGCCAGCCGGTAACCGCCCGCCACGCCCGGCGCCGAGTGCACCGGGTAGCCGAGGGCGCGCAGCCGCTCCACGTCGCGGCGCACCGTCCTCGGGGCCACGCCCAGCCGCTCCGCCAGGTCGGCGCTCGACCAGTCGCGCCGGGTCTGCAGGAGGGACAGCAGGCGCAGGAGTCGCGCGGACGTGTGCAGCACGCCGTCCATTGTGGCCCGTAACTGGCCGCGATGCCGCCTACCGTGCTGCGCATGAACCCCTTCGTCATCGACATTCCCCAGGACCGGCTCGACGACCTGCGCGAGCGCCTGGAGCGCACCATCTGGCCCCACGCGATCGAGGAGAGCGCCTGGTCGTACGGGGTGCCGCCACGGGCGGTGCGCGAGCTGGCCGCGTACTGGCTGGACGGCTACGACTGGCGCGCCCACGAGGCGCGGCTGAACGCGCTGCCGCAGTACACGACCGAGATCGACGGGCAGCCCGTGCACTTCGCGCACGTCCGCTCGGCCCGCCCCGGCGCGCTGCCGCTGCTGCTCACGCACGGCTGGCCCAGCACGTTCGCCGACTTCGCGCGGGTGGCCGGGCCGCTCAGCGCGGACTTCCACCTCGTCATCCCGTCCATCCCCGGCTTCGCCTTCTCCGGGCCCACCCGCACCCCCGGCTGGGGCGTGCGGCGGGTGGCCGCCGCGTGGATCACGCTGATGGACCGGCTCGGGTACGACCGGTTCGGCGTGCAGGGCGGCGACTTCGGCTCGCTCATCTCGGCCGCCGTCGCCAGGGCCGCCCCCGGCCGGGTCGCCGGGGTGCACCTGAACGCCTCGGTGACCGCGTTCCCCACCGACGACCTGTCCGGGCTGACGGAGGAGGAGCGGGCGCGCGCCGACGGCGTCGCCGAGTGGCAGGAGCACTCCGGGTACGCCGTCATCCAGGGCACCCGGCCGCAGACCCTCGCCTACGCCCTCACCGACTCCCCCGCCGGGCTGCTCGCCTGGAACCTCGACGCGTTCGCCTCCTGGGGCCAGGACGACGGCGGGCTCGCCCCCGACGACATCCTCACCAACGTGACCATCTACTGGTTCACCGGCACCGCGGGCACCGCCGGCCGCCTCTACAAGGAGAGCGCCCCCGACTGGGCGCCGCCCCCCGCACCCGACCCGACGCCCACCGGCATCGCCGTCTTCCCCGGCGACACCACCGTGCGGCGCTACGCCGAGCAGGTGCACAACGTGGTGCACTGGTCGGAGCCGCCGCGTGGCGGCCACTACGCCGCGCTCCAGGCGCCCGACCTGCTCGCCGCGGACGTGCGGACGTTCTTCACCGGGCTGGCCTGACGGGCCTGCCTCATGGGCCGGCCTGACGCGCTTTCCGGTCCGGCTTTCCTGCCGGGCGGCGGGTCCGTATGCTCCGGTGGATGCGCGATCTAGGAGAGGACCCCCGGCCGGTCCGGGGAGCGGTACGCGAGATCCACTCACTGCGGGAGGCCGTCACCCTGGCCTACTCCCCCGACCTCGACGGCCTGGCCGACCCCGGGGAGATCGTCTGGGCGTGGGTCCCGTACGAGGAGGACCCGTCCCGGGGCAAGGACCGGCCGCTGCTGGTCGTGGGCCGCACGGGCCGCCGGCTGCTCGCCATGATGCTCTCCAGCAAGGGCGACGACGGGCCCGACTGGCTGGAGCTGGGCGCGTGGGGCCGCGACGGGCGGGTGTCGTACCTGCGGCTGGACCGGGTGTTCGTGCTGGACGAGGACGACATCAGGCGCGAGGGCGCGGTGCTCGACGGCGACCGGTTCGCCCGGGTCGCGGCCCGGCTCATGAAGACGCACGGATGGGGTGCGGACCGGTGAGGCTCACGCCGCGGGCGCGCTCGTTCGTGGCGGGGCTGCTGGTGGCCAACAGCGCCCCGCACCTGGCCACCGCCGTCACCGGGCACCGCCACCTGACACCGCTGGCCGGGCGCGGCTCAGGGCCGGCGGTCAACCTGCTGTGGGGCGCGGCCAACCTGGCCGGCGGGCTGGCGCTGCTGCGCTCGGCGGCCCGGGCCGAACGGCCCGGCGACACGTGGGACTCCCGGCTGGTCGCCTTCGAGAGCGGCTGCGTCACGTTCGCCGCGTGGATGGCGCTCACGGAACGGCTCTTCCCGATGAACCACGGCGAGTCTTGACCGGGACGGCTCTTCCCCACGCCTCACGGCGGGTCGTGAGAGGTCCCCGCCGGTGATCCGGGTGCCGGAGGCGTTCGCGCGGGCGACGGTCGAGCGGGAGGGCCAGGCCGGTGCGGGCTGGGTGGCCGAGCTGCCCGGGATCGTGGCGGAGCTGCTGGAGCGGTGGGCGTGCGTGCCCGGCGGCGAGGTGCGGCACGGCGGCGTCGGCGTGATCGTGCCCGTGCGGCGGGCGGGCGGCGACGCCGTGGTCAAGGCCGTGATCAAGGTGTCGTTCCCGCACCCGGGCAACGTGCACGAGCCGGACGCCTTCGCCGCCTGGCGCGGGCGCGGCGCCGTCCGGCTGTTCGAGCGCGCCGACGAGCGCTACGCCATGCTGCTGGAGCGGGCGCGCCCGGCCACGCTGGCGGAGTGCGGCGACGTGGAGGAGATGGTGACGGTGGCGGGGCGGCTCAGCCGCCGGCTGGCGATCCCCGCGCCGCCCGGCCTGCCCCGGCTGCGCGAGCAGGCCGGCGAGTGGGAGGAGGAGCTGCTCAAGGACGCCGCGGAGCTGCCGCACGCGCTGCCCGCCCGTGTGGTCGGGGCCGCCGTGGCCACCGCCCGCGAGCTGGGCCCCGCGCAGCCGGACCTCCTCGTACACGGCGACCTGCACCCCAGGAACATCCTGCGGGCGAGCCGCGAGCCGTGGCTGGCCGTCGATCCCAAGGGGTACGTGGGGGATCCCGCCTACGACGGCGGCACGCTGCTGAAGGCGCTCGGGCTCAAGCTCGTGGAGACCGGCGACCTGCCCGCGGCCGTGCGCCGCGCTCTCGACGGCTTCGCGGAGGCGGCCGGGCTCGATCGCGGGCGGGTGGGGCGGTGGGCGCAGTTCCACGCCGTGCGGGCCGGGTTCTGGGGCCGGCGCCACGGGTTCCGCCTCGCGCGCGGCGGCCCCGGCCTGGACCGGCTCACCCGCCTCGCGGACCGCCTGGCCGAGCTGCTGACGGAGCCCCTGTCGACGCCTCCGGCGAAGCGGCCGCGGGCGTCCTGAAGAACGCGGCGACGCGCAGGCCGAGCCAGATCAGCAGGGCGAGCACGCCCACCAGCAGGTACTCGATGACGGGGATCCTGACGATCTCGCCCGCCGCGCCGGCGAGGTCGCCGCGCAGCCCGTACACGAGCACGACGGCGCCGGCGTAGCAGGCGGCCAGCACCCACCGGACGGCGGCCGGCAGGCCGAGCCCGTGCATCTGCGTGACGACGAACACCCCCAGGAAGCCGAACAGGAACATCGGCCAGATCCCGCCGGGGCCCGAGGTCATGACGGCCACGAGCGTGCCGTGCACGGCGACGGTGGCCTCCAGCGTGAACGTCCACCAGCGGTTGGTGTGCGCCCTGGTCAGGAAGAGCGAGCCCTGGAGGAGCAGCAGGAACATGTAGAAGAAGCCGATCAGGTGGCCGGAGGTGGCCTCGGCCGGGTGGTACCAGAAGGTGTAGACGGCGGCCCAGCTGAACAGGTAGCCGTGGTAGCGGCGGGCGAGGTCCACGACGGCCCGGCCGAGCGGCACGGGCCTGCCGAGGAAGAGGCCGCGCCGCCGGTTCTCCATGAGCAGCACGACGACGAGCAGCAGGATCACCGAGCCCTGCGAGCTGTAGATCGACACGTCCTGCGCCAGCCCGTCGTAGAACAGGTGGGTCTGCAGGACGTGCAGGGCGACGAAGCCGGTGTTCACGGCCAGGGCGGCGACGTTGACCGGGTGCAGGCCGTTGGTGTAGCGGCGGACCCTGGTCTGGGCGTAGTGGATGAGCCACCAGAAGGCGAGCTGGTGGGCCGCGTAGCCGAGCCAGGCCGACAGGCGGGTCCACAGGGTGGGGTGCGGGAGCTTCCAGTAGTACCAGGACGCGCCCTGGTCGGGCAGCAGCTCGATGCCCTGCAGCCGTCCGCCGAGCAGCCAGATCAGGCCCGTCATGGCCGCGCTTGCCGCCACGCCGATGAGCAGGGCGCGGCCCGCGCCGACGTTCCGCAGCGCCGTCATGGGGGGCTCCGTTCAGGTATTTCCATCATGGAATGTTTCTGTCATGGAATGATAATCGGCATGACGGACGAAGGGGACGCGCCCGGCGCGTTCGAGCTGATGGTGATGATGCGGGCGCTGAACGTGGAGAGCGACCGGTTCGCCGAGCGCTTCGCCGCGCGGCACGGGCTGCACCGCACGGACCTCAACGCCCTCGTCGTCATCCTCGACGCGGCCCGCGCCGGCACGCCGCTCACCCCGGGCGGCCTCGGCGCCGCGCTCAACCTCAGCCCGCCCGCCACGACCGCCCTGATCGACCGGCTGGAGCAGGCCGGGCACGTCGAGCGGCGGCGCAGCGCCACCGACCGGCGCAAGGTCGAGGTCACGCTGAACGAGCAGGCGGCCCGGCTGGCCCGCCGCTTCTTCGCCCCGCTCGGACGCCACCTGACGGAGGCGATCGAGACGTTCACGGACGAGGAGCGGCAGGTCATCGGGCGCTTCCTCGACCTCGGCATCAAGGCGACGGCGGCGGCCAGGGCGGAGACGGCTTCCCGATGAGCACGATCGTCGTCACGGGCGGCACGCGGGGCCTCGGCCTCGGCCCCTGTCGCGGTCAGGACGGGAAGACGGCCGCCAGCTCGGGGATGCGGGCGCGGTAGCCGTCGAGGAGCCGCTGCCCCGTGCTGACGGAGTCCACCAGCGGGTGCAGCGCGAACGCCGCCACCGCCAGCCGCGACGACCCCGTCAGCGCCGCCTCGACGGCGGTCTGCTCCACGGCCTTGACCTGCTGCATCAGCCCCAGGAAGCGCCCGGGCGGAGCGCCGGCGGCCAGGGGCCGCACGCCGGAGCCGTCCACGACGCAGGGGATCTCCACGACGGCGTCCGGCGGCAGCCCGGCCACGGCCGTGCCGTTGCGCACGTTGAGGATCATGGTGGCGGGCTCGCCGCGCGCGATCGCGGCCATGAGGGCCAGCGCGATCCCTTCGTACCCGCCCGCCTCCAGGTCGGCCGCCGACCGCTCGCCGGCGCCGGTGGCGTCGCGCTCCTCGGCCATGTACGAGGTGTCGCGCTCCTTGCGGGCCCGCGCCCACGCGTCCGGGGCCTCGGCGGGCCGGGCGAGGGCGGCGGCGTAGAAGCGGTCCTGCTGCTCGACCAGCGACTCCCCCCGGGTGCGCCCGGAGGTCGACGCCACCGCTTCCCGGGTGAAGTAGTAGTAGTACAGGTACTCGTTCGGCAGCGCCCCCAGCGTCCGCACCCAGTCGGGCCCGAGCAGGCGGGCCTCCTCGACCTGCCGCAGCAGGGCGTCGTCGGCGAGCAGCCGGGGCAGCACGTCGCGTCCCTCGTACGTCAGGCCGCGCAGCCAGCCGAGGTGGTTGAGCCCCACGTAGTCGGGCGAGACGCGGGCGGGGTCGAGCCCGAGCGCGGCGGCGGCCCGCCGGACCAGCCCGATGGGCGAGTCGCAGATGCCGACGACGCGGTCGCCGAGCACCCGCTGCATCGCCTCGGTGATCATGCCGGCGGGGTTGGTGAAGTTGATCACCCAGGCGCCGGGGGCGAGCGCGGCGACGCGTTCGGCGACGTGGACCGCGACCGGCACCGTGCGCAGCCCGAACGCGACGCCTCCGGGCCCGGTGGTCTCCTGGCCGAGCAGGCCCAGCTCCAGCGCCACCCGCTCGTCGGCGACGCGGCCCGCCAGCCCGCCGACGCGGATGGCGGAGAAGACGAAGGCCGCCTCGCGCAGCGCGGAGTCGAGGTCGGTCGTGGTGCGGACGAGGGGCGGGTCGTCGTGGCCGGCGGCCAGGCCGCGCAGCACGTGGGAGACGGCCTCCAGCCGCTCGGGCGAGACGTCGTACAGCACCACCTCCCGCACCCGCGGCTCGGCGGTGTCGCGCAGCAGCGCGCCGTACACCAGCGGGACGCGGAACCCTCCGCCGCCGAGAACGGCCAGCCTCATCCTCTCCCCTTACGTCCGAACCTTCACGCGAGCAGCACCTCGACGCCGGCGGCGGCGCAGGCGCGCAGCGTGGCCTCGTCGGCGCCGTCGTTGGTGACGAGCACGTCGATGTCCTCGGGCCCGCACACCCGCAGCGCGCCGGTGCCGGGGAACTTGTGCCGGTCGACGAGCAGCACGACCTGCCCGGCGGCGGCCAGCATCGCGCGCTTGAGCGGCACCTCGGCCAGCGTCGTGTCGACGAGCTGCCCGTCGGGGCGCACCCCGCTGGCGCCCAGGAACACGCGGTCGGCCACCACCTGCCCGAGCGCGGCCTCGGTCAGCACCCCGACCAGCGAGTGGTACGGCCGCCGCACCATGCCGCCGAGCAGCAGCAGCTCCACCTCGGGGTCGGTGCGCAGCACGTCGAGGACGGCGAGGCTGGAGGTGACGACGGTGACGCGGCGCCCGCGCAGCCGCCGGGCCAGCCGCATCGTGGTGGTGCCGATGTCGAGCAGGACCACGTCGCCGTCGGCGACGAGCCGGGCGGCGCGGGCGGCGACCGCCTCCTTGTCCGGCCCGTCGGCGCCGGCCACCTCCGCGAACGGCCGGTCGGTGTCGGCGTCGGCGCAGGGCAGTGCGCCGCCGCGCACCCGGCGCAGCGTGCCGTCGCGGTCGAGCACCTCGAGGTCCCTGCGGATGGTGGACGGGCTCACGCCGAGCTGACTGGCCAGATCACGCACGCTCGTGGCGCCCGACGTGCGGACGCGGCGCATGATCTCGGCATGCCGGAGGCGCTGGAGCACAGCGGGATCCTATCAGTCAAATTCGCGCAGAAGTGAGCATCGCGCCCTTGAAGTGTTCGAGCAAACGTGCAAGATTGCGCACAACCGGTGTGTCGAGGAGGTCTTGCTCTCGTGTCTGCCCAGGCGTACGACCCTCTCGCCGGCGAGCGCACCCCGGAGGGTCCGCAGTTCGACGTGTTCCTGGCCGGGACTGTCTTCCTGGACATCATCTTCACCGGCCTGCCGGCGATGCCCGCGGCCGGCACGGAGATCTGGGCGGAGGGCATGGGCTCCTGCCCGGGCGGCATCGCGAACCTGGCCATCGCGACCAGCAGGCTGGGGCTGCGCACGTCGCTGGCGGCCGCGTTCGGCGACGACGACTACGGCGACTTCTGCTGGCGCACGCTGGAGCAGCAGGAGGCGGTGGACCTGTCGAGGTCCAGGCGGTTCGAGCACTGGCACTCGCCGGTGACGGTGTCCATGGCGGTCGACCGCGACCGCAGCATGGTCACGCACGGCCATCCCGCCCCGATGCCGGCCTCCGAGATGATCGGCAAGCCGCCCCGCTCCCGCGCGGTGATCGTGAGCCTGTCGGCGGAGGAGCCGCTGGGCGAGCCCGGCAGCGCGTGCAACTGGGCGGAGCTGGCGCACCGCGAGGGCTCGCTCATCTTCGCCGACGTCGGCTGGGACCCGTCGGGCGTCTGGTCCCGCTCCGTGCTCGACCAGCTGGAGGTCTGCCACGCGTTCATGCCGAACGCGACCGAGGCCATGGCCTACACCGGCACCGAGACGCCGAGAGACGCGCTGTACGCGATCGCCGACAAGGTGCCGCTGGCCGTGGTGACCGACGGCGCCAACGGCGCCATGGCGATCGACTCGACGACGGGCGAGGAGGCGTTCGTGCCGGCGCCCCGGGTGACGGCGCTCGACCCGACGGGCGCGGGCGACGTGTTCGGCGCCGGCATCGTGCTCGGCACGCTGTGCCACTGGCCGCTGACCGACCGGCTGGCGTTCGCCGGGGTGTGCGCGGCACTTGCGGTGCAGCAGTTCGGCGGCTCGCTGGCCGCGCCCGGCTGGGGCGACATCGCCGACTGGTGGCACGAGGTGCGGGCCGCCGCCGACCACAGCGGCGCCTACGGCACCGCGCTGGCCCGCCGCTACGCCTTCCTCGACCGGCTGGTGCCGTCGGTGCCGGTGGGGGCCGTGCGCCGCGCCGCCGCCACCATCGCCCGGTACGCCGACGTGGGCATGGCGCCGCCCGTACCGGGTAAGCGGCCGGACCGGACCGTGACCCACCCCGCCGCCGAGGCGCCCGCCCTGGAGGACGGGGGCCCGGATGCGCCGCGCGCGCCCGTGCAGAAGGAGTAAGCCGTTGACCGTACAGAAGCGTCAGCCGCGCGGTGTCAGGGCGCTGGCCCTGCTCGCCGCGAGCGCCGTGGCCGCCTGCGCGGCCGGGTGCGCGCCCGGCTCCTCCGCCCCTCCCGCCGCCTCCTCCCCGCAGGCGAGCGCCACGGCCGTACGCACCGACGCCGCCGGGCTCGGCAACGTCACCCTGACGGTCTGGGACCAGGAGGTGCGCGGCGGCCAGGCCGCCCAGATGGAGAAGCTGAACGCCGCCTTCCAGGCCAAGTACCCCAACATCAAGCTCAACCGGGTCTCCCGCTCCTTCGACGACCTGAACACGACGCTGCGCCTGGCCCTGAGCGGCAACGAGCCGCCGGACGTGGTGGAGGCCAACAACGGCCGCTCCTCCATGGGGGCCTTCGTCAAGGCCGGCCAGTTGCGTCCCCTCGACGCCTACGCGCAGGCGTACGGATGGAAGAGCCGCTACCCGGAGTCGGTGCTGCGGTACTCGCGCTACAGCGCCGACGGCAAGCTCTTCGGCGAGGGCAACCTGTACGGCCTGCCGCAGGTCGGCGAGGTCGTCGGCATCTTCTACAACGCCGCCAAGCTGAAAAAGCTCGGGCTGCAGCCGCCCCGGACGTGGGCCGAGTTCGAGACCGCCCTCGACCGGGCCAAGACGGGCGGCGAAGTGCCCCTGCAGTTCGGCAACCTCGACAAGTGGCCGGCCGTGCACGTGTTCGGCACCGTGCAGGGCCGCACCGTGCCGCCCGCCCAGATCGGCACGCTCGCCTTCGGCCGCAAGGGCGCCTCCTGGACCACGCCCGAGAACGTCAAGGCCGCCGAGCAGCTCGTGAGCTGGGTGGACAAGGGCTACTTCGCCAAGGGCTTCAACGGGCAGGGGTACGACGCGGCGTGGCAGGCGTTCGGCAAGGGCCAGGGCGTCTTCCTCATCGCGGGCACGTGGCTGCTGGCCGACCTGCGGAAGGCGCTCGGCGCGGACCTCGGGTTCATGCTGCCGCCCGGTGCCACGGCCGACGCCGCGCCGGTGGCGACCGGGGGCACGGGGCTGCCGTTCGCGATCACGGCCAAGAGCCCGCACCCTGACGCGGCGGCCGCGTACATCGACTTCATCACCAGCAAGGACGCGATGAAGGTGCTGACCGAGACCGGCAACCTGCCCGTCGCCGACACCGGCGAGCAGACGGTCGCCGACGGGCCGCAGCGGGAGGTGTTCACCGCGTTCGGGACGGTGACCGCCAAGGACGGGCTGGTGCCGTACCTCGACTACGCCACCCCCACCTTCGCCGACACGCTCGGCGCGGCCCTGCAGGACCTGCTCGCCAAGAAGGCGGCGCCGCGCGACTTCCTCGCCACGCTGGAGAAGGACTACAAGACCTTCGCCGAGAGCAACGGCTGAGGATGGCGGCACCCCCCGGCGAGCCCCGTCGCGTCGCCTACCTGTACCTGCTGCCCGCCTTCGCCGTCTACGCCGTCTTCCTGCTGTATCCGATCGGCCGGGCCGTGCAGATCTCCCTGTACGACTGGGACGGCCTGTCCCTCGGCACCTGGGCCGGCCTCGACAACTACGTGGCCATCGTCGCCGACGAGGGCCTGCGGGCCGCCTTCGCGCACGCCCTCGTCCTCATCGTCTTCTACGCCGCCGCGCCGCTGGTCATCGGGCTGGCGCTGGCCGCGATACTCAACCACGCCAAGGTGCGCGGGCTCGGCTTCTTCCGCACCGTCGTGTTCCTGCCGCAGGTCATCGCCATGGTCGTGGTGGCGGTCGCGTGGCGGCGCGTCTACGCCCCCGACGGCTCGCTCAACGCGCTGCTCGGCGCGCTCGGCCTCGACGCGCTGACGCGCGGCTGGCTGGGCGACTACACCTTCGCGCTGCCGGCGGTGGGCGTGGTCGGCACCTGGTTCGAGACGGGGCTGGTGACCGTGCTGCTGCTGGCCGGGATGAGCCGCATCCCCCTGTCGCTGTACGAGGCGGCGCGCCTCGACGGGGCCGGGGCCGTGCGCGAGTTCTTCGCCGTCACGCTGCCGTCGGTGCGCGCCGAGATCGCGGTCGCGCTGACGCTGACGGTGATCGCCGCGCTGCGCACCTTCGACCTCGTGTACGTCACCACGCGCGGCGGCCCCGGCGACTCCACGTCCGTGCCGTCGTACGAGGTCTACCACCGGGCCTTCGGGCTGGGCCAGGTCGGCTCGGCGGCGGCCATCGGCGTCACGCTCACCGTCGTGATCTTCGTGATCTCGTTCGGGATCAACCGCTTCGCCGACAGGAGGACCTCGTGAACGGGAGGATCTGGTGATCTCGCGCGGGGAGCGGGCGGCCAACTACATCATCCTGTCCCTCTTCGCCGCCTTCGCCCTCTACCCCGTCGTCGTCATCCTGTCGGCCGCGCTCGGCCCGGCCGACAGCGGCGGCACCGCCGGGCTCGCCAACTTCGCCGCCGCCTGGGAGATCGGCCGGTTCGGCTCCTACCTGCGCACCAGCCTCGCCGTGTCGGTGTTCGTCGTGGTCGTCAGCGTCGTGCTGTCCATCATGAGCGGGTACGCGTTCGGCACCATGCGCTTCCGCGGCCGGTCCCTGCTGTTCTACCTGTTCATGCTCGGGATCATGATGCCGAGCGAGGCCGTCGCCGTGCCGCTCTACTTCGACCTGCGCTCCCTCGGGCTGATCGACACGTTCTGGTCGATCTCGCTGCCGCAGGTGGCGCTGTCCGTCGCGTTCGGCACGTTCTGGATGCGGGCCTACTTCCTCGCCTCGAACCGCGCGATCGTCGAGGCGGCCCGCATCGACGGCGCGTCGAGCTGGCGCATCCTCTGGCAGGTCCTGCTGCCCGCCGCCCGCCCGGCCGTGGTCACGCTGACCGTCCTCGTGTTCATGTGGACGTGGAACGAGTTCCTCATCCCGCTGATCATGGTGACCAGCGAGTCGCTGCGGACCGCGCCCTTGGGACTGGCCTTCTTCCAGGGGCAGTACACCTCCGGGTTCACGCTGCTGGCGGCCGGCTCGGTCATCGTGGCCACACCCGTCGTGATCTTCTACCTGTTCCTCCAGCGCCACTTCGTCCGCGGGCTGCTCCAGGGGGCGGTCCGCGAGTAAACCACCGGAGGTTCGATGCGTACCAGACCCGCCAGACCGGCGGCCGGACCCACGGCCACCACCCGCTCTCCGCTCGCGGCCCGGGCGCTCGCCGCCGCGTCCGCACTCACGCTCACCCTCGCCCTCGCCCTCGCCCCCACCACTCCCGCCGCCGGGGCCGCCGCGGCCGTGGACCTCGACGCCCTGTTCATCGGCGCCCACCCCGACGACGAGGCGTTCACCCTGTCCACGCTCGGCCAGTGGAACGAGGACCACGACGTCCGCACCGGCGTCGTCACCGTCACCAGGGGCGAGGGTGGCGGCAACGCCGTCGGCCCCGAGGAGGGCCCGGCGCTCGGGCTGCTGCGCGAGGCCGAGGAACGCTCGGCGGTCGGCAAGGCGGGCATCGGGGAGGTGTTCAACCTCGACGACGTCGACTTCTACTACACGGTCAGCGCCCCGCTGACCGACCAGGTGTGGGGCGGCGACACCCTGGAGAAGGTGGTCCGGCTCGTCCGCACGACCCGGCCCGAGATCCTGCTCACCATGGACCCGGCCCCCACCCCGGGCAACCACGGCAACCACCAGGAGGCCGCCCGGCTGGCCGTGGAGGCGTTCTACGCGGCGGCCGACCCGAAGAGGTTCCCCGAGCAGATCAGCCGGGAGGGCCTGCGCCCGTTCGCGCCCGCCCGCCTGCTCACCGGCGGCGCCCGCGGCACCTCCCAGCCCGGCCCAGGCTGCGCTTCGACCTTCCGCCCCACGAACCCCGCACAGAACGTCTTCGGCGTGTGGAGCGGCCGCCCCTCGCCGAGCCGCGGCAAGACGTGGGCGGCCGTGGAACGCGACGCACAACGCGTCTACGCCTCCCAGGGCTGGGCCGGCTTCCCCGACGTACCGACCGACCCGGCCCAGCTCACCTGCGACTTCTTCACCCAGGTGGACGCGCGCGTCCCCTTCCCCGAGCCGGGCACCCCAGCCGCCGCCGCCCCGACGGCCATCCTCGACGGCGCACTGACCAGGCCGAACGGCAGCGCCCCGCTCGGCACCCGGCTCAGCCTGCGCACCAGCACGTTCGACGTCCGCCCCGGCACGCCGTTCACCGTCGAGGTCACCGCCCAGGCACCACCCCGCGAACCCCTCGGCCGCTCCTCCATCGCCCTCCGCCTCCCCGAGGGCTGGAAGGCCGGCCCGGCCAACGCGAACGACACCCAGGCCACCGGTCCCGCGAGCACACCTGGCGCGCAAGCCGATACCACGAACACACCTGACGCACCGGCCGGCACCCCGGCCTCAGCCGCCGGCTCCCCAGCTCCAGCGGACTCCTCAAGCCCCGGCTCCTCGCGCTCGGTCACCGCGCCGGGCACCATCGACCTGGGCAAGCTGTCGGCGGGGCGCAGCGGCACGGCGACGTTCACCGTGACGCCACCCTCCCAGGCGCCCCTGGGCCGCGCCCGCATCGGGGCCGTGCTGACGACGGAGCGCGGCGGCGGCTACACGGACCGGCAGGTCGAGGTCGGCCGCTCCGTACGGGCCGCACAACAACCCCTCCCCCAGGTCGCCCAGTACGAGAAGTGGACCGGCGAGGTGGGCGTGCCGCAACTCCGCGGCCTCGTCACCCCCGTGCTCACCCTCCCGTCCGGCGGCACCCGGCAGGTCGGCGTCGTGGTCACGAATGTGAGCGACACGCCCCGCTCCGGCACCGTGCGCATGGACCTCCCACCGGGCTTCACCGCCGATCGCACCGAAGCCCCGTACACGAACCTGGCGGCGGGAGCCTCGACGACGCTGCCGTTCACCGTCACCAACGCCGACCCCACCCTGAAGACCTCGAACGAGGGCGGCGACTACACCTACACCCTCACCACCACCGCCGAGGACGGCACCACCACCAGCCGCCCCGCCCTGGAGCTGGTGCCCGCCACCTCGGTGCCGCGGGCGTCCGCCGCGCCCACCGTGGACGGCGCCGAGTCCGCCGGCGAGTACGGCGGCACCGCCCTGGACATCTCCCGCCTCTGGGAGGGCACCGCGTGCTCCTCGGCGGCCGACTGCTCCGGCTCGGCCAAGCTGACCTGGCACGACGACACCCTGTACGTGCTGGTGCACGTGCGTGACGACGTGCTCGGCACCCGCCTGGCCGCCTCCGACTGCAAGCGCCACTGGCGTACGGACTCGGTGGAGGTCACCCTCGACCCGCGCGGCACCTCCGAGAACACCTCAACCACCTTCAAAACGGCCGTGCTCCCGGTGACCGCCGAGGGCCCGCCCTGCCACCTCCGCGACGCCGACAACCGCCAGGGCCCCGGCGAGGAGACGGCCCCGGGGATGCGGGTCGCCTCGAAGGTCTCGACCGGCGAGTACACGGGGGAGCTGTCCATCCCCATGGAGGTCCTGCCCGGCGCGGTCGACCCCGCCCACCTGGGCCTGAACATCCTCGTCTACGACTCCGACACCCAGGACAGAACCGGCCAGACCCGCATCGGCTGGTCGACGTGGGGCGGCGTCCAAGGAGACCCGTACCGCTGGGGCGTGGCCACCCTTCCCGGCTACCAGCCCCCACCCGGCCGCCCCACCACCCCGCCGGCCCCGATCATCCCGAACACGGCCCTGTCCAGCCTCGACTCACCCCAGTCCCTGGAACAGTCGGTCCGCGTCCACGTCCCGCCCTCCGGCCCCGCCGCCCCACCCACCCAAACCGCCCACGCCGTCTCCGCCTCCGCCACCCGCGACGCGGTCCGGGTCACCCTCCGCACCACCTCACGCGGCGAGGCCCACCTGTTCGTCCGAGACACGCGGGGAACGGCAGGCAGCCGCGTCATCACAATTCCCACCAGGGGCACCACCACCGTCACAATCCCCCTGTCCCGCACCCTGGCCACCCGCCCCACGGTGGTGACCGGCTGGCAGGCCCCCAACGGCGGAACAGCCGCCTCCCAGGTAGCAGTGCGATGACCTCGGACTAGCCGCACCCAGGGCCGGGCAGCCCCAACCGCAAGCCACTCGAACGAGGCTGCCCGCCCACAAGCCGCTCGAACGAGGCTGCCCGCCCACAAGCCGCTCGAACGGGGCTGGCCGCCCCCAAGCTGCCCAGCCTCACGCCCACGCCCTCGCCTCGCAGCCCAGGCCCCCACGCCTCGCCTCACCCGGTCCAACGCCCTCGCCCACGCCGGGATCGAACGGGACCGCCCTGCCACCGAGGCACCCACCCCAACCCCCGGTCCACCTACGACGTAACCGGACGGACAGCACGGCTGGGGCACGCACTCCAGGCAGACCCTCGTGACATGAGCAGGCCCTCGTGACATGAGCAGGCCCTTGAGAGATGAATCAGGTGGACCCGCCGCACCAACCACCTGGGACGTCTGGCGCCGTTCCTGCGGTGCGTCCTCAGATCCGGCACACGTTGCCGGCCAGCGTGCCGTTCCACGAGAAGACGTACCCGCACACGTAGGTGCCGGCCACGGGGCCCAGCCGGAGGATGACCGTCACCTGGGCGTACCCGGCCCCGACGCAGTCCCAGCCGGTCAGCGAGTACGCGTCCCCGGCCGGGCTGCGCTCCCCGGAGAAGCACTCGTAGGAGCCGTCAGCCCGGGCGGGGGCGGTGAGGGCGGTCAAGGCCAGAACGGCGATCCCTGCCACGCGGGCGGCACGTCGTTTGAAGGTCATGCCCCGACCGTAGAAGCCACCGGCGAGCGCTCCCAGATGCGATTCGTCACCTCAGGGTGTGCGTTTCTCACCACGCGCTCAGTCGTCGTTGTCGGACCGGTACGCGAGGATCAGGGCGACCAGGATGACGCCGGCCACCGCGATGCTGAACGCCTCCATCGAGATGACCGCCGCCCCCAGGCACACCGCCCCCGCGGCAACGGATAGCACGACCACGAGCGTGTTGCGGCTCATCCGGGCTCGTTCCGGCTCGGGAGGCGGGGCGACCGCGGCCAGCGGCAGCGGCTCCCACAAGCTGCCGCATTCCGGGCACTGCCACGGCTGGTGGCTCATGGAGTCGGGACGCATGCACTGGTGCTTCACTCGGCGCTTCCTTCGCGGTCTCGTCACTGCCCGGGCCCCGCCGCCCAACCGCAGGCGCCCTCGGCCCGTACGGCAGGCCCTCTCGGCCGTACGGTAGAGCATCGGAACGACAGGACGATCACCATCGAACCGCCTCGCCGAGCCCACGCGCCCACCGGACCAGCTCGCCAAGCCACGCGAGCAGCCATGCTCCTCCCTCGCGCGACCCGCCGCGGTCTCTCCGTGCGATCAGCCGCGATCCTCTCCTCGCCCGCGCCGTGGTCCTCCCTCGTGCGACCTGCCGCGGTCCTTCCCGTGCCTTCGGTGGGGTCCTCCATGCGTCGCGCCGGGGCCCTTCCAGCCCGGTCAGCCTGCTACCGGAACCAGGCCCAGTTCGCGCATGACGAACGCCAACCAGTACGTCTGCTGCTCCACGATCGTGCTCCAGTTCGCCCCGCCGTGCCCCGCCCCCTCCCACACCCGCAGCAGCACCGGATGGGAGGAGGTCGTGGCGGCCTGGGCGCGGGCGGCGAACTTGCGGGCGTGCCAGGCGGGGCAGCGGGGGTCGTTGGCGCCGGCGTCGAGGAGGATCGCCGGATAGGGGGTGCCGGGCTCGATGTGGTGGTAGGGGGAGTAGGACATGAGGACGGGGGCGTCGGCGGGGTCGTTCGGGTTGCCGTATTCGGGGAGGGTCGCGGCGGTGCCGAGCGGGTCGCGGGCGACGCGCATCAGGTCGAGTTTCGGCGCCTGGCACACCGCCACCCGCCACAGCGCCGGCCGTTGGGTGGCGGCGACGGCGGCGAGCAGGCCCCCGTTGGAGGCGCCCTGCACGGCCAGCCGGTCGGGGGTGGTGATGCCGTCGGCGATGAGCTGGTGGGCGATGGCGTAGAGGTCGTCGAAGCTGTTCTGTTTGGCGTGCAGGCGGCCGGCCTCCCACCATTGCAGCCCGAACTCGCCGCCGCCGCGCACGTGGGCGTGTGCGTACACGCCGCCCGCCTCGACGAACGCCGCCACCGGGCCCAGGTAGGAGGCCAGCTCGGCGATGTTGAAGCCGCCGTAGGCGTGGATGAGGGTGGGGTGCGGGCGGGAGCGGTCGAGGTCGGCGCGGTGGACCAGGGTGCAGGGCACGGGGGTGCCGTCGGCGGAGGTGGCCAGGATGCGGGTGGTGGCCAGCCCGGGCAGGGTGTGGCCGGCTCCTTGCAGCTTGGTGAGCGTGCCGGTGCGGAGGGCGTAGTGGTGGACCGTCGGGGACTGGGTGTAGGAGGTGTGGCCGAAGGTGATGGCGTCGTCGCAGCCGATGACCTGGTCCATCACGCCGAGGGCGACGACGCCCTGCGCGACCGAGCTGACCGTGCCGGGGCCCGGCAGCGGCACCTCGCCGAGATCGTCGCCGTCGAGGGTGAGGACGCGGATGCGGGAGACGATGCCGGACGGGGTGTCGGCCAGCTCGCCGAGCACCAGCCGGTCGCCCGCCTGCGTCACGCCGGTGAGCACGGAGTCGCTGCCGGGGATCAGCTCCGTCCAGGTGGCCTGGTCGCCGGGGGTGTCGAGCGGGATGCGGACGAGCCTGCCGCGCGGGGCGCCGGCCGTGGTGACGGCGAGGTAGGAGTCGCCGACGAGCACGCCCTTGTAGAGGTGCTCGGTGTCGGTGATGAACTCGCGCCACTGCCACGACGGCTCGCCCTCGCCCTGCGGCTCGTCGAGGCGGGCCAGGAAGTGGGGGCGGGGGCGCAGGTGGTCGACCTGGAGGAGGGCCCAGCGGCCGTCGCGGGAGATCTTGGGGATGGCGTACATGTGCGGGATGTCGAGCGGCTCGGGCTCGGTGGGCGGGGGCTGGCCGATGCGGTGGAAGAACAACCGCCAGCGCAGCGGCGACGGTGGCACGGGCTTCGCACCCGCACCGGGCGCGTTAGCAGCGGTGGCGGGCGGGGTGTGGTTGGCCATGTAGAAGAAGCCGGTGCAGTCGGGGAGCCAGGCGACCAGGCCGGGGCGTTGCTGGGGGACGCCGTCCAGGAGGACCTTGCCCGTGTCGATCTCGATGACCTTGAGCTCGGGCAGCTCCCGCCCCGACGCGTCGAGCGAGTACGCCAGCAGCCGCCCGTCAGGCGACGGCTGCGGGCTCATGCGCAGCGGGGTGCCGTCGGTGGACAGCTCGTTGAGGTCGAGGGCGGGCCGCCAGGGGCCGGTGACGTCGTCGGCCGTCTCGAGCACCATGAGGTCGCGCCCGTCGGGGACGCGGGCGCGGAACCAGCGGGGGCCGTGGCGGACCGGGACCACGAGGTTGCGGGCGTCCATCTGCTCGACGAGCTCGCCGACGCGGGCGGCGAGGCGGTCGTAGTGGGGCCAGGCGTGCACGTAGGAGCGGGCCAGGTCGTCCTGGGCGCGCTGCCAGGCGGCCACGCCGTCGCCGGCGTCGTCCTCCAGCCATTGGTAGGGGTCGTCGAACACCAGCCCGCCGACCTCGTTGCGCTCCGGCCGTCGGGGGGCGGCGGGATACGTGATGCTCATGGGGGTCCTTTCGGAGAAGAGGGGATGAGGCCGGGCGCGGTCAGCCGCTCTCCAGCACCTTCCTGGCGCGCTGGAGGTAGTCGATGACGGCGGGCAGGTCGTCGGCCTCCAGCCACTCGATCTGGCGGCTGATCTCGGCGCTGAGCTGGGGGCCGGCTCTGCGCCACAGCGCCATGCCGGCGTTGGTGAGCTGCTCGTTGACCTCCTGGTCGCCCACCTGGAGGCCGGCCGCGAGGTCTGCCCAGCGCTGGGTCACCTCCTGCACGAGGGGGTCGTCGACGGGGGTGCCGGCCAGCATGAGCCGCCGGGCCTCGCGCAGCAGGGCGAGCCATTCGGTGCGGTAGTCGTCCATGCGGGCCTGGCCGAGCTCGGCCCTGCGCCGCGCCAGGTGGTCGCGCAGCTCCTGGTCGAAGTAGGACTCGTAGACGGAGTGCAGCTCCAGCGCGGCCATGACGCGTTCGGGGTCGGGCATGACGGCCTGGTCGAGCAGCTCCACCAGGCCGCCGATCCGCTCCCTGAGCTGCCCGATGCGGGCGGCCTGGAGGTCGAGCTCGGCGAGCTGGGCGCCGAGCAGCGCGCGCAGCGCCGTGACGTCGTCGGCCGAGCGGCCGAGGATGCGGCCGATCTCCTCCAGCGTCAGGCCGAGGCCGCGCAGCGCTCGCACGCGGTAGAGCCGGCGCAGGTCGGCCCCGGTGTAGCGGCGGTGGCCCGACGCGGTGCGCTCGCTCGCCGGGACCAGGCCGATCTCCTCGTAGTGGTAGAGCGTGCGGATGGTCACGCCGGTGGCCTTGGCCAGCTCACCGATGCTCCAGCGGCGCTCGCCGTCGTCGTTGCGGGTCACGGGTACGACGGTAGGACCTCCCGTGGCGGGAGGTTCAAGTCCTGACTCTGCGTGATTGAACGACTACGCAACGGGTAGGGGTGCAGAAAGCCAACACCCCAGCGGGGTGGTGCGGCGCCCCCGATCCCCTGCCCCGACGCCCCCCGCGCCATCGAAAGGGAGCCCCCGTGCCCAGAGCCGATCGTTGCGCGACCATGCCCGTCCACCACCAGCTCATCGCCTCCTCCCCCCGCTACGCGGTCGCGCTGGCCGCCATCGAGAACGAGACGTTCGCCAGGAAGAACGCCAGGACGGCGGCCCGTGAGGAGGTGGTGACGATCCCCGTCGTGGTCCACGTCGTCCACCACACCCCCGAGCAGAACATCGGCCAGGACCAGATCGACAGCCAGTTCAAGGTGCTCAACGAGGACTTCAGGCGGGCCAACCCCGACGTGGACAAGGTGCCCGAGGTGTGGAAGGACCTCGTGGCCGACGCGCGGCTGGAGTTCAAGCTCGCCGACACCGACCCGAACGGCAAGCCCACCTCGGGCGTCGTACGCGTGGAGACCTCGGTCGAGTCGTTCGAGCCGGACCACGGCGTCAAGTACGGCGACCGGGGCGGCTCCGACGCCTGGCCCGCCGACCGCTACCTCAACCTGTGGGTGTGCGAGCTCAAGGGCGCGCTCGGGTATTCCACGTTCCCCGGCGGGCCCGCCGAGATCGACGGGGTGGTGATCCTGCACAGCGCGTTCGGCACCACCGGCACGGCCGCGGCCCCGTACGACGGCGGGCGTACCGCCACCCACGAGATCGGGCACTGGTTCAACCTGCGCCACATCTGGGGCGACGACGGCGACGGCTGCTCCGGCACCGACTTCGTCGACGACACCCCCAACCAGGGCGGCAACAACCGCGGCACCCCCGACTTCCCCAAGGTGAGCTGCGACAACGGGCCCAACGGCGACATGTTCATGAACTACATGGACTACGTGGACGACGCCGCCATGTTCATGTTCACGAAGGGGCAGTCGGAGCGCATGGACGCGGCGCTGGCCGGGCCGCGCTCGTCGTTCCTGTCGCCGCGGGTCAGGGAGAGCATGCGGCTCGGGACGTCCGTCTGAAGGCGGCCTGACCCACACCCTGAGGCGGTCCCCGGAGTGCGGCCGCTACGGCGTGCGGCGTAGCGGCGCGCGCGCCGGGCGGCGGATGCCCCGGCCACGGGCGCGGCGCGACAGTGGACGCATGGACGGACGGACGCACCAGCCCACGGACCGGGACGAGCTGAGCATCGCGTTGCTCGGGCCGCTGGAGGTGCGGCGGGGCGGGGTGCCGGTCCGGATCACCGCCGGCAGGCTGCGGGCGTTGCTGGCCGTGCTGGCGGTGTGCGCGGGTGAGGCGGTGACCGTGGAACGGCTCGCGCTGGCCCTGTGGGGGGAGGAGCTGCCGGGGAACGCGCGGCGCAGCGTGCAGACGTACGTGACGCGCCTGCGCCGGGCGATCGGGCGGGCGGCGATCCGCACGACGCCGGACGGCTATCTGCTGGACGTCGATCCCGGGCAGGTGGACGTGCCGCGTTTCCGCGCGCTGGCGGCCGAGGCGGCCAGGGCGCGCGGGACGGCGGCGGAGCGGGCCCTGATGGAGGAGGCGGGCCGGCTGTGGCGCGGCACGCCGTTCGAGGGCGTCGGCTCCGACTGGCTGCGCGCGGCCGTCACGCCGGCGTTGCAGGAGCTGCACCTGAGCGCGGTGGAGCGGCGGGTCGATCTGGGGCTGGCCGAGGGCCGGCACGGCGAGCTGGTCGCCGAGCTGCTGGCGCTGGCGGCCCGGCATCCGCTGCGGGAGTCGTTGTGGGGGCGGCTGCTCGTGGTCTTGGGGGCGTGCGGGCGGCAGGCCGAGGCACTGGCCCTGTACGAGCGGCTGCGCCGCCGCCTGGCCGACGAGCTGGGCACCGACCCTTCGCCGGAGCTGCGCCGCATCCACGCCTCCCTGCTGCGAGCCGGCCCGCGTCCTCGCGGGACGGCCGGCGTGGCGGTGTTCACGGGTGTGGTGGAGCCGCGCACCGAGCTGTTCGTGGTCTCCGGGACGGCCGGTGAGGGCCGCAGGTTCCTGGCGCTGGTGTGGAGCCCGGTGTAACGGCGGGCACAGGCAGGCGCGTGACCTCCGTTCAGGATGGGTGACCGGAATCCCCCTCACAACGGAAAGGTGATGTCGTGCGCCTGCTCGCAGGTTTGACGATGACTGCCGTGCTCGCCGCCGGGCTGCTGGCCGCCTCGCCCGCCTCCGCGGCCGAGTCCGTGCCGTTCGCGGCGGACTCGGGCGACACGTGCCGCCGCGGGGTCGCGGAGGGCACGCTCGAACGGTACGACGGCCCCGTCCTGCATCCCGCCGTCAACGTCGAAGGCATACTCTCCGACGAGGCACTGCCGACGATCTGCTTCCCCGACGACATGCACTCCACGGTCACGTTCAGCGGCTACCGGGGTGCCGATCTCCTGGACTCCGAGACGTACAAGGCGGACGACGAGCAGGTCAAGTTCGCCTTCGAGCTGTCGAACGGGCTGCTGAGCATCGACCGGGTGGTCGTGCAGGTGTGCCGGTTCAGCAACTCGCCCGTGGGGATCAGCTACTGCGGCAAGGCGCAGGAGTACAAGATCCCCTGAGCGTTCCCGAAGGTCAGGGTGCGGGCGTCACGATGAGGGCGCCGGGCGGCCCTTCAGGGAAGACCCAGACGTGCCGGCCCGCCGCGATCATCAGCGCGGGCGGCGCGTCCAGCCCCAGCCTGACCACGCGCAGCGCGGCGCCGGCGGCCGGGGCCAGGACGAACAGGTCACGGCCGCCGCCCGCCAGCACCCCGTTCGCGCACACCAGGAACGGCACCGGCCCCTCCGGCGCCCGCACGAGCCGGCCCGGCTCGCCCGACCACGCCGACACCCGCAGCAGCCCGCCCGTCACGCTGATCCACAGGGATCCTGCGCAGACGGTCATGGCGCCGCGCCGCCGCCGTCCGAGATCCACCTCCTGGGGCCCGCCGCGCAGCACGTCGTCGCGCTCGGACGTCCACCACAGGCGCTCACCCTCGACGGCGCACGCGTCGAGCGCGGGCAGCTCCAGCGGCTCCCCCAGCTCGCCCGGCCCGGTCAGGCGGCGGGCCACGCCGTCGCCGACGGCCCAGATCGCCCCGCCGCCCGCGACCACCCGGCCCTCGAACGGGGCGGCGGCGACGGGCCCGCCGGACGCGTCGAGCCAGTGGACGCGGTCATGCGCCGCGCCCGCGAGCGTGCCGCCGGCCAGCGGGCCGTCCCTGTGCATGGTCTGCCCCGGCGACCCCGCGAACGACCTGGGCACCACCACGGTCTCGGCGAGCGTGCCCGGCACCGCGCCGGTGGCGGGCACCGTGCCGGGCACCGCCGCCAGCGAGCGCAGCGCCGGCGGCTCCCGGCTCAGGAGCGTGCCGCCCTCCAGGGGACGGCCCGACGGCGTGTAGACGCGTACCCCGTCGTCCGCCGCGCACCAGACGGTCGAGCCGTCGGAGGCGGCCGCGCGGACCGGGCGCGGCAGCTCGATCCTGGTGACCGCGACGTCCATGCGCTGAGAGTAGACCCGCGCGGGACCGGCCGGACAGTCATGATCCGGATCCCGTCCCAGGCACGCGGAGGACGGCGGCGGGTAAACCGCACGGCAAGTGCAGGATCCGGTCGTCGGCGCAGGTCACCCCTGATGCGATCATTTGTCCATGCGTGCAGTGGTGATCGGGAGCGGCATCGTGGGGGCCGGCGCGGCCTACCACCTGAGCCGCCGGGGCGCGGCGGTGACGGTGGTGGACGCCTGCTGCCAGGGCGGGGCGACGCAGGCCGGCGCGGGCATCGTGTGCCCGTGGGTCGACCATCCGGAGGACGACGACTGGTACCGCCTGACCCGCGAGGGCGCCCGCGCCTACCCGGCGCTGGTCGAGGAGCTGGGCGAGGACATCGGGTACGCCAAGGTGGGCGCGCTGCTGGTGGCCGAGGACCCGGTGGACCTGGAGCCGGTACGCACGCTGCTGCGCCGCCGCCACGCCGAAGCCCCCGAGATGGGCGACGTGGTGGACGTGGACACGCCGACCGAGCTGTTCCCGCCGCTGTCCGACGGCCTGAGCGCGCTGCTCGTGCCGGGCGCGGCCCGGGTGGACGGCCGCTCGGTGCGCGACGCGCTGCTGCGGGCCGCCACGGCGCGGGGCGCGCGGCTCCGTACGGGCATCGCGACGCTCACGGGGGACGGCGAGGTGCTGGTGTACCAGGCGGACACCGAGAACGGCACCCGGTGGAGCCCGGCCGTCGCGGCCGCCTCGCCGGGCGAAACGGAGCCCGTACCGGCGGATGGGAGCGAGGCCACGTCGTGGCGGCAGTCCGCGCCGCTCGCCGCCGCTCCGGCGCCCGTCGCGCCCGCGAGCCCGGAGGCGTTGCGGCTGACGGGCGAGGGCGTCCCCGTCGAGGCGGACGTGGTCATCGTGGCCGCCGGCGCGTGGACCGGCGAGGTGTGCCGGCCGCTCGGCGTCGAGCTGCCGGTCTTCCCCCGGCGCGGCCAGATCCTGCACGCCACCATGGAGGGCGTGGACACGGCCTGGTGGCCGATCATCCTGCCCAGGATCGGCCCGTACCTGCTGGGGTTCCCCGACTCGCGCGTGGTGGTGGGCGCGACGGTCGAGGACGTCGGGTTCTCGCCGCGGATCACCATGGGCGGCCTGGACGAGGTGATCGAGGCGGGGTTGCGGGTGGCGCCCGGGCTGTTCAACGCGACGGTCACGGAGACCAGGGTCGGGCTGCGGCCTGTGTACGCCCCTGGGCGGGCGCTGATCGGGCCGCTGAGCGAGCGGGTCGTGGTCGCCACGGGGCTGAGCGCGTACGGGCTGACGGCGGGGCCGTTCACGGGCGAGATCGCGGCGGCGCTCGCGCTCGGCGAGACCCCACCCATCGACATCGCCCCTTACGCGCCCGCGTAAATCGGACTTTCAATACCCCCGGCCCCTTTAGCGGGGCAAGCGGCAACGTAGCATCGGATACCTCCCCACCGTTGACGACGTGGGGAGGCCGCCTTGCCGCTGCTCGCACTGCTCCTGCTGCTGCTCCTGGCCGCCGCCGGCTGCGCCACGAGCCCGCCCGCGGCACCCCGGCGCCCGCCGTCCGCTCCGCCTCGAAGCGCGGTCCCGCCCAAGCCGCTCGCGCCCGGCCGGGAGAAGGTGCGGGTCCCGCACTCGGCCTCGGGCCGGTACGCGGTCGTCCGGGGCGGCGCACCGGCGCGGCGGGGTCGTGGCGAGGTGGTGCGGTACCTGGTCGAGGTGGAGCGCGGGCTGCCGTTCGACCCGGCGGAATTCGCCGCCGAGGTGCACCGGACACTCAACGACGTGCGCGGCTGGGGCCGCTTCGAGCGGGTGGACCGGGGCCCGGTGCGGGTGCGGGTCGCGCTGTCCAGCCCCGGCCTGACGATCCGCCAGTGCCTGCCGTTGCGTACGGGCGGCGAGCTGTCCTGCTGGAACGGCCGCCGCTCGGTCATCAACGCGCTGCGCTGGGCCGAGGGCGTCCCGCAGTACGGCGGCGACCTGGTCGCCTACCGGCGCTACCTGATCAGCCACGAGGTCGGCCACGGTCTGGGCCATCACCATCGCCGCTGCCCGGGGCCCGGGCGGCCGGCTCCGGTCATGGTGCAGCAGTCGAAGTCGCTGGGCCGCTGCCGCCCCAACCCGTGGCCGTTCCCGCACCGGGGCCCGGACAAGCGCTGACCAGCATCTTTACAGGCCGCGCGCGGCGCCCTTCCAGCGCCGGCGCTACAGGCCCTGCCCCGCGCCGACCCCGCGCAGCAGCGTGTCGACCAGCCGGGTGGCCATGGCGTCGGGGTCGCCCTCGCGGTCCTGCGCGGCCTCGTGGCACAGCGCGTAGTAGACCCGCTTGGCCCAGAGCACGTCCACGTCGGCCCGCAGCACCCCCGCGTCCTGGGCCCTCCTGAACAGCTCCTCGCAGCGCCGCTCCACGTCGGAGTGCACCCTGGCCACCTCGGGGTCGTCGGACAGGGCGCGGCTCATCGCGAAGCCCCAGTCGATCTTCACGCGGAGCACGTTGGCGGTGGCCTGGTAGAGCGCGACCAGGGGCGGGGTGCTGTCGGTGTGCGCGGCGTCCATCGCCTCGGCGAATTGCCGGGTGGCCCAC
Source organism: Nonomuraea composti (assembly GCF_012034275.1). Lineage (NCBI taxonomy): Bacteria > Bacillati > Actinomycetota > Actinomycetes > Streptosporangiales > Streptosporangiaceae > Nonomuraea > Nonomuraea composti. The sequence goes on from NZ_JAATEP010000031.1 coordinate 56,779, forward strand.
GCCGCCATCGCGTCCACCAGCGCCTCGCGGGAGGCGAAGCGCCGGTGCACGGTCGTGCGCGCCACCCCGGCCGCCTCGGCGATCTGCTCCATGGTGGCCGCCGGGTTCCTGCTGAGGACGCGTTCGGCGGCCTCCAGGATCGCGCGCACCGTGCGCTCTGCGTCGGACCGCAGCGCTCGCGTCGTCTCACTCACACCTCACAGGGTACGGCATCGTCCCCTTTATCCCCGAACTTGCGTCATCGATGTTGCAGGTTCTAGATTAACGGCAACATCGCCGACGCGACTGACCGTCGCGACCGACAAGGAGATCCGTCATGGACATGCGACTCACCGGCAAGACCGCCGTGGTGACCGGCGCGAGCAGGGGCATCGGGCTCGCCGTGGTGCGGGCGCTGGTCGCCGAGGGCATGCGGGTCGCCGCCGCCTCGCGCACCGTCACCCCCGAGCTGAAGGAGACCGGCGCCGTCGTGCTGACCGCCGACCTGTCCACCCCCGAGGGGCCCGCCGAGGTGATCGAGCGGGCGACGGCCGAGCTGGGCGACCTCGACGTGCTGGTCAACAACGTGGGCGGCGGCGACTCCGGCACGGAGCTGGTCGGCGGGTTCCTGAGCGTGAGCGACGAGGTGTGGCGCGAGGTCCACGACCTCAACCTGCTCAGCGCCGTACGCGCCACCCGCGCGGCTCTGCCGAGCCTCCTGCGGCGGGGCGGCGCGGTGGTCAACATCTCGTCGAACGGCGCGCGCATGCCGGCCGCCGGCCCGATCGCGTACACGACGGCCAAGGCCGCGCTGACCGCCTTCGGCAAGGCCCTGGCGGAGGAGTTCGGCCCGCAGGGCGTGCGGGTCAACACCGTCTCGCCCGGCGCGGTGCTCACCGCGATGTGGGAGTCCCCCCGTGGCTACGGCGCCGCGGTGGCCGAGGCCCACGGTGTGGAGCACGAGCGGTTCCTGGCGGGGCTGCCGTCGAACGCCGGAATGACGACCGGTAGGTTCATCCAACCGGACGAGGTCGCCGCTCTGGTGACATGGCTGGCATCGCCGCACGCCGCAAGCGTCTGCGGCGCCGACTACGTCATCGACGGAGGGGCGATCAAGACCGTCTGACCTATCGCGATATATCGTAGAAAACGGGAACACCGGGGAGTCCCGTCCGGTTGGGACGGGACAGACGAGACATTCCAGGGGAGAGTGGGCGATGGCAGGATTGCGGACGGCACGGCGGATCCTGGTGGGCGGCGCGACCCTCGCCGCGGCCGGGTGGGCACTGCGCGAGGTGCCCGCCGAGCTGGGCGTGCGACCCTTGACGTCAGGGCCGGAGCGAGCGGCGCGGATCCGGCGCTCGCCGCAGTTCAGGGACGGCATGTTCGTGAACACGATGCCCGAGCAGACCACCCTCGTCAGCGGCCCGCCCGTCGGGCTGCTCGGCGAGCTGGCCAAGGACAAGGAGCAGCGCCGGCCCGCCGGCCTGGTCCCGATGCGCGTCCCGCCGTCCACCTCGCCACCCGCCGACGGAGTGCGCGCCATCTGGTACGGTCACGCCTCCACGCTCGTGGAGATCGAGGGCAAGAGGGTGCTGTTCGACCCGGTGTGGAGCAAGCGCCCCTCCCCCTCGCAGCTCGTCGGCCCCAAGCGGCACCACCCCGTGCCGGTCGCGCTGGGCGAGCTGCCCCAGGTGGACGCCATCGCCATCTCCCACGACCACTACGACCACCTCGACATGGCCACCGTGCGCTCCCTGACCCGCACCCAGAAGGCGCCGTTCCTGGTGCCGCTGGGCATCGGGGCGCACCTGGAGCGGTGGGGCGTGCCCGCCTACCGGATCATCGAGCTCGACTGGGACGAAGAGGCCGAGGCCGGCGGGCTGCGCTTCGTCGCCACCGCCGCCCGCCACTTCTCCGGCCGCACCCTCACCCGCAACGACACGCTGTGGGGCTCCTGGGTCGTCACGGGCAAGACCAGGCGCGTCTTCTACGCGGGCGACTCCGGCTACTTCGAGGGCTACCGCGGCATCGGCTCCGCCCACGGGCCGTTCGACCTGACGCTGATGCCGATCGGCGCCTACAGCCCGGCCTGGCCCGACATCCACATGACCCCGGAAGAGGCCGTCAACGCCCACCTCGACCTGGGCGGAAAGCTGCTCCTGCCGGTCCACTGGGCCACGTTCACGCTCGCCCTGCACCCGTGGGCCGAGCCGGTGGAGCGGCTGTGGCGGGAGGCCAAGGCCCGCGACGTCAAGATCGCCGTACCCCGCCCCGGCGAGGCCGTCGACGCCTCCGCCGCTCCGGCGGTCGAGGGCTGGTGGGAAATGCTGCACTGACGCACGCGGCGCGTACAGTCTTTGCCGTGAGCAACCTGGAGCTTGACCCTCGGGAAATCCACTGCGGCGCCGCCGCCAGTGCCGGTAACAATGCCGACGCCAGCGCTGGTGGCAGTGCCGCTGCCGACGTTGGTGCCGGCGCCAGTGACTCCGGCGCCGGTGCTCGTGCCAGTGTCGGCGTCGGCGTCGGCGTTGGCGTTGGCGCCAGCGTGGGCGACAGTGCCGGCAACAGCGCTGACGACAGCACCGTTGACAGGGCCGACGAGAGGACCGGCGACAGCAGCGACGGGGGCACCGGGGTCGACGGTGGCACCGGGGCGGACGATGGCACCGGCCGCGAAGTGCTGGAAGGGCGGGAGGTGCCGCTCGGCGGGCCGCGCGCGATGGCCGTCAGCAGGACACTGCCCGGCGTCCACCGGCGCATGATCGGCGCCTGGTGCTTCGTCGACGCCTACGGGCCGCAGCGGGCCACCATGCGGGTGCCGCCGCACCCGCACACCGGGCTGCAGACGGTGAGCTGGCTGGTCGCGGGCGAGGTGCTGCACCGCGACAGCCTCGGCACCCTCCAGGAGATCCGCCCCGGCCAGCTCAACCTCATGACCGCCGGCCGGGGCATCTCCCACTCCGAGGAGTCACCCGAGACGGTGCTGCACGGGGTACAGCTCTGGGTGGCGCTGCCGGAGGCGTCCCGGCACGTCGAGCCCGGCTTCGAGCACCACCCCACGCTGCCGGCGCTGTCCGGCCCCGGCTTCGAGGCCACCGTCGTCATGGGAACGCTCGGCGGTGTCACCTCACCCGCCACCGCCTACAGCCCCCTCGTCGGAGCCGAGATCGCGGTCGACGGGTCCTGCGAGGTGCCGGTGAACCCTGCGTTCGAGCACGGCCTGCTGCTGCTCGACGGCGAGGTCGCGGAGGTGGGGCACGGGCCGCTCATCTACCTGCCACCCGGCCGCTCCGGGGTGCGGCTGTCGGGACGCGGACGGGTGCTGCTGATCGGCGGGCAACCGTTCGGCGAGGAACTCGTCATGTGGTGGAACTTCGTCGGGCGCTCCCACGACGAGATCGCCGACTTCCGCAAGGAGTGGATGGAGGGCGAGGCCTTCGGCACCGTCGAGGGCTTCGACGGCGCGCCCCTCCCCGCGCCCATCCTCCCCGGCACCCGCCTCAAGCCACGCGGCCGGGTCCGCTAGCCGCGACGGGCATCCCGCCCCTGGCCGCGGCAGGCATCCGGACCCTGATCGCTGCCGTGTCCCGGGCCCTGGTCGCGGCCGGTGTTGCGGGGCTAGTTGCGGCGGGTGAAGGTGTAGATCATGTCGAGGTCGGGGGCGCCGGTCGGCACGTCGGCCATCGTTCGTACCGACGCGCCGTCGAAGTCGATCACTTGCACCTGCTGGTGGCCGCTGCCGCCGCCCCGGTTCACCCAGCAGACCAGGTGCTCCTCGTCGTACCAGGTGGCCATGCCGTAGCAGGGCGTCACGACGCGTATCACCTCGGCGCCGGTCGCCGACTCGTAGACGCAGCTGTTGCCGTTGCCGAGCCCCGGGCAGTCGGTGACGAACCGCTTGCCCGACGGCGAGAACATCATGTCGGCGATGCCCCCGCCCACGTTCGGCACGCTACGCACGCGCCGGCCGTCGGCGTCGAAGAAGCGCAGCGTCTGCTGCTGGGCGTCGAGCGCCAGGGCCACCACGCCCGCGTCGTTGTGGTCGAAGCCGTACCTGATGTCCTTGAGCGAGCCCTCACGCAGGGACGCGAGCGTGGCCTCGCGCTTGATCACGTCCACGATGGCGAAACCCGTGGACTGCCAGGTGTCGCCCGCCGGCTTGCCGACGTTGACGAGCACGCGGGTGCTGTCGCGCGACCACGCCTGTACGTACGCGCTGAGCGGCTCCTTCGAGGTACGGATCTCGAACCGCTGAGCCGTCACCTTGTCGGTGATCTCCACGCTGTCGTAGCCGTCCACGAAGGTCTTGCCGCGCTGGGCCAGGTAGCGGCCGTCCGGTGAGAGCATGCTCTCCCACATGTTCTTGAAGGGAGTGAAGGAGCCGGTGAGGGAGTCGCGCGTGTAGTACACCCAGTCGCCGGACTTGGCGTCCTTGAGGAGGTACGTGGTGAGCTTGATCGGGTCGGCGGGGCTCTCGTAGATGGTGGCGGTGGTGTCGGGAAGCCGGACGCTGGTCAGGCCCGCCGTGGGGATCGGGGACGAGCTCGGGCTCGGGCTCGGTGTCGCCGGGATGGACGTGAGCCGGGTCGGCTGCGCCAGGGGGCCGGCCGGCCGGTTGACGACGGTGACCACGACGACGGCGATGGCCGCCAGCAGCGCCACGGCCGCCACACTCGCGCCGATCGCCCAGTTCCTCCCGCTGCGGCGCGGCGCCGGCTGCGGGGACGGCCAGGTCGGCTGCCGCCCGAACTCCGGCCCACCGGGCGGCTGGTAGGGCGGTGGTTGGAAGGCGGGCGCGTGAAAGGCGGGCGGCCGCGTCTGCTGCCCAAAGCCGGGCGCGCCACCCGGCACCTGCGCATCCGGCGCGTTGCTCGGAGGGAGCGGCTCCGCGGAGGGCGACGCGAAAGCAGGCGCCGCCCCGGACGGCGGCGACCACAAGGCCGCCGGCTGAGGCTGCGGGCCTGAGCCCGGAAGCTGCGTCCCCGAGCCGGGAGCCTGCGGGCCAGGAAGCTGCGTCCCCGAGCCTGGCATGCTGCCCGCAGAGGGCGGGGGCGTGCTCGGGGGTTGCCACGGTGGCTGGCGGGGGCCGCTGGCCAGGGTCGATGCCTGGTTGATGGGGGCGGGGCCGGCCGCCGGTTGTTCCAGGAGGCGGACGAGCACCTGTTCGGCTGTCGGGCGGAGGGCGGGGTCCTTGGAGAGGCAGGCGGTGGCGATGTCGTGGAGGGGGGCGGGGAGGTGGGAGAGGTTCGGTGGGGCGTGCAGGACTCGTTGGATGATGTCCGGGACGGTTGCGGCGTCGAACGGGCCGCTTCCGGTAGCCGCGAACGCCATCGTGGCGGCCCACGCGAACAGGTCGGCCGCCGGCCCGGCCGGGTGGCCGAGGATTTGCTCGGGTGCCATGAACGCGGGTGTGCCCACCGGCATGGAGGTGATGGCCGAGGTCGCGTCCAGTGCTCTGGCGATGCCGAAGTCGATCACTCGGGGGCCTTCCGAGCCGAGGATGACGTTGGCGGGGCTGAAGTCGCGGTGCACGATGCCGGCCTGGTGGACGGCGGCGAGGGCGGTGGCGGTGCCGACGGCCAGGCGGTGCAGGGAGGCTCCGGTGCGGGGGCCCTGCTCGGCGACGGCCCGGGCGAGGGACGGGCCGTCCACGTACTCGCTGATGATGTAGGGCCGTTCCTCGTGCACGCCGGTGGCCAGGACCCGTGCGGTGCAGAAGGGTGCTACGCGCTGCGCGGCCGCCGCTTCCCTGGCGAAGCGTTCGGCCGCCACCGCGTCGCCGGCGAGGTGGGGGCGCAGCCATTTGATCGCCACCCGTTCGCCTTGGTCGTTCGCCCCCAGGTAGACGACGCCCTGCCCACCCTCGCCCAGGCGTGCGCGTACTTCGTGGCCTCCGAGAACGGCGGGATCTCCTGCTCTCAGCTCAGTCGGCATATGCGCAGTATGGGCGTTGTAAGTTGCAGCCCACTTTCACCTGCTGACCGGCGATGGCGCTCCAAGGTGAAGGGGTGCTCCCGGGGCGACGGGCGCCTCGCAGTGAAGGGTGCCGCGGACCGAAAGGTGCCTCGCCGTGAAGGGTGCTGCGGAGTGAAGGGTGCCTCGCCGTGATGGGTTGCTCCACGGCACAAGGTGCTTCTCCGCGAAGGGATGCTCCACGACCGAGGGTCAGGTGAGTCGCTGGGCCTTGCTCAGCAACCTCTGCGCCACCACCACGAGTGCCAGGAACGCGCCGCTGACCACCTGCTGGAAGGCGGAGGTGAGGCTGCCGACCTGGTTGATGATGCTCTGGATGACGCCCAGCAGCAGCACCCCGGCCACCGACCCGCTGATGCCGCCCGCGCCGCCGGTCAGGAGGGTGCCGCCGATGACGACGGCGGCGATGGCGTCGAGTTCGAGGCCGATGCCGAGGATGGTCACGCCGGAGGAGAGGCGGGCGGCGTTGAGCGCGCCGGCGAGGCCGGCGAGCAGGCCGGACATGACGTACACGTACACCTTGGTGCGGGCGACGGGCACGCCCATGAGGGCGGCGGCCTGCTCGTTGCCGCCGATGGCGTAGACGTTCTGGCCGAAGCCGGTGCGCTGGAGCAGCACCATGGCGGCCAGGGCGAGGGCGATGGTGACGTAGACGGGGTAGGACAGGCCGAGGAGCTCGTTCTGGCCGAGGGCGGCGAAGGTGCGGTCCTCGACGAGGTACGTGGTGGCGCCCTCGTCGGAGATGGCCAGCATGAGGCCGCGCACGCCGAGCAGCCCGGCGAGGGTGACGATGAACGGCGCCATCCCGGTGCGCGCGATCACCAGGCCCTGGAGCAGCCCCACGATCCCGCACACGGCCAGCGGCAGCAGCAGGGCGGCGAGCAGCCCGTGGCGGGAGCCGTAGGCGGCGAGCACGCCGCCGAGGACGAACAGCGAGCCGACGGACAGGTCGATGCCGCCGCTGATGATGACGAACGTCATGCCGATCGCGATGATCGCGAGGAAGGAGGAGGACACGACGACGCTGGCCGCGTTGGCCGGGGTGGCGAAGGAGTCGAAGGCCAGGCTGCCGACGATCACCAGCAGCCCGAGCACCATGACGGCGCCGTGCTGCTGGAGCAGGCGGCTGGTCTGCTCGCGGTTCATCTCGTGCCCCGCTTCCTGGTGGCGTAGACGGCGGCCAGGATGATGACCGCCTGGACCATCTGGGTCCACGACTGCGGCAGGTTGTGCTTGATCAGCGTGGCCGCGAGGAGCTGCATGAGCAGCGCGCCCATGACGGTGCTGAGCACCCGGATGCGGCCGCCGGTCAGGGGGGTGCCGCCGACGACGACGGCGGTGATCGCCGACAGCTCGATGAACAGGCCGAGCGAGGTGGGGTCGCTGGCCTGGAGGCGGGCGGTGGCGAGCACGCCGGCCAGGGCGGCGAGCAGGCCGGAGATCACGTACACGGTGAGCAGCACCCGCTTGACGGGCAGGCCGGACAGCTCGCTGGCGGAGCGGTTGCCGCCGATGGCGACGACCTGCCGGCCGAACGTGGTGCGCCGCACCACGAACAGGACGATGACGGTCAGGGCCGCCGCGATGAGCACGATGACCGGGATCCCGGCGACGGAGCTGCTGCCGAGGGCGATGAGGCCGGGGTTGCGGAACTCGACGAGCTGCGGCACGAGCACGTTGGCCAGGCCGCGCACGCCGACGAGCAGCGCGAGGGTCGCGACGATGGGCTGCACGCCGACGTAGGCGACCAGGGCCCCGCCCGCGGCTCCGACGACGGCACCGCCGATGACGGCGACGATGAGGGCGGGCAGCCAGCCGTATCCGAGGTAGAGCACGGTGAGGGCGGCGGCCAGCGCCATCACGGAGCCGACGGACAGGTCGATGCCCTGGGTGCCGATCACGAGCGCCATGCCCAGCGAGACGATCACGATGGGGGTGACCTGGACGAGCTGGGTGCGGAAGTTGGAGGCGTCCAGGAAGTGGGGGGTGAACAGCACGTTGAACAGCAGGAGCGCCAGGACGGCGGCGTACACGCCGTAGTCCTGCACCCAGGCGTAGACCTGCGGCTTGCGCACGGCGACCCGGCCGCCCTGCCTGGATGTCAGCTCAGCCATCGGCCTGCTCCGCGATCGTGGCCATGATCCTCTCCTCGGTCACCTCGTCGCCCGACAGCTCGCCCACGACCGCGCCCTCGCGCAGCACGAGGATGCGGTCGGCGCCCTCGACCAGTTCCTCCAGGTCGGAGGAGATCAGCAGCACGCCCAGCCCTTCTTCGGCCAGCTCGTCGATGAGCGCCTGCACCTCGGCCTTGGCGCCGACGTCGATGCCGCGGGTGGGCTCGTCCAGCAGCAGCACCTTGGGCCGCACGGCCAGCCAGCGGGCCAGCAGGACCTTCTGCTGGTTGCCGCCGGACAGCTCGGAGACGAGCTGGTGGGGTGAGGCGGCCTTGATCCTCAGCCGCCGCATGAAGATCTCGACCACCCGGTCGATCTTCGCCTCGGACACGACGCCCGCCCTGCCGAGGGCGGGCAGCGCGGCCAAGGCGATGTTCTCGCGCACGGACAGGGTGGGGATGATGCCCTCCGCCTTGCGGTCCTCGGGCAGGAGGCTGACGCCGGCCCTGATCGCGGCGGCGGTCGAGCCGGCCCGCAGGGGCGCGCCGGCCACGAGCACCTGCCCGCCGTCCAGCGGCAGCGCGCCGACGATGGCCTTGGCCGTCTCGGTACGCCCGGCGCCGAGCAGGCCGCCGAGCCCGACGACCTCGCCCGGCCGGACGCTGACGTCCACGCCGTCGAGGACGTGCCGCCGGGTCAGGCCGCGCGCCTCGACGACCGGGGCCTGCCCGTTGCCGTGCGGCTCGCCCGCGTGGTCGCGGGAGAAGCTGGTCAGGCCGTCGGAGCGGACCTCGTTCAGGTCGCGGCCGAGCATGAGCGAGATGAGTTTGAGCCGGTCCAGCTCGGCCAGCGGCCCGGTGTGGGCGAGGCGGCCGTCGCGCAGCACGGTCACCCGGTCGCACACCTGGTAGAGCTCGTCGAGGCGGTGGCTGACGTACATGACGGCGATGCCGCGCTCGCGCAGCTTCCTGATCACCCCGAACAGTGTCTCGACCTCGCGCGGCTCCAGCGACGAGGTGGGCTCGTCCATGATGACCACGCGGGCGTCGACGGACACGGCCCGTGCGAGGGCGACCATCTGCTGCGCGCCCACGCCGAGGGTGCGCAGCGGGCGGCGGACGTCGGTCTCGACGCCGTAGCCGGCCAGCACGCGCTCGGCCTCGCCGTACATGGCGGCGGCGTCGATCACGCCGAACCTGCCGCGCGGCTCGCGGCCGAGCAGCAGGTTGCGGGCCACCGACATCATGGGGACGAGGTTGACCTCCTGGTAGATCGTCTGGATGCCGGCACGCTGGGCCTCCATGGGGGTGGCGAAGGCGGCGGGGCCGCCCTGGTAGCGCAGCTCGCCGCCGTCCGGCCGGTAGACGCCGGTGAAGACCTTGATCAGGGTGGACTTGCCCGCGCCGTTCTCGCCGACCAGTGCGTGCACCTCGCCCGGGCGCAGGGCGAGGGACACGTCGTCGAGGGCGAGCACGCCGGGGAAGCGTTTGCTGATCCCCTTGGCCTCGAGTACGGCTTCCAACTCAGTACGCCTCACCGAGGGAGTCCTTGGCGTTCTCGCCGGTGTAGTCCCGGTCGGAGATGATCACCTTGTCGGGGATGGCCGCGCCGTCGAGGAACTTCTGAGCGGTCTCGAAGGCGAGGGGGCCGAAGCGCGGGTTCGACTCGATGACCGCGTACAGCCAGCCGTCGGCGATGCCCTGGACGGCGCTGCGGGTGCCGTCCACCGACACGATCTTGATGGTGCCGGGCTCCTTGCCGGCGCCCTTGAGCGCGGTGACCGCGCCCAGCGCCATCTCGTCGTTCTCGGCGTAGATGCCGTTGATGTCGGGGTTGGACTGGATGAGCTGCTCGGTGACCTGCTGCCCCTTCTCGCGGGCGAACTCGCCGGTCTGCTCGAAGGAGATCGTGATGCCGGGCGCCTTCTCCTTGACGCGGTCCTTGAAGCCGTTCGTCCGCTCGGTGGTGACGTTGTTGCCGGGCGCGCCGAGCAAAATAGCGACCTTGCCCTTGCCGCCGAGCGCCTCGATCATCCGGTCGGCGGCGCGCTTGCCCTGCTCGTAGAAGTCGGAGCCGATGAACGTCAGGTAGTCGCTGCACGCCTTGGCGTTGATCTTGCGGTCGACGGTGATGATGGGGATCTTCTTCGCGGCGGCCTGCTGGAGCACCGGCTCCCAGCCGTCGGAATTGAGCGGCGCGATGACGAGGAGCTGCACGCCCTGGGCGATGAGCTGCTGCACGTCGGTGATCTGCTTGGAGAACTGCGACTGGGCGTTGGTGACCTTGAGGTTGGTGATGCCCAGCTTGGCGGCCTCGTCCTTGATGGACTTGGTCTCGGCGATGCGGAACGGGTTGGCCTCCTTCTCCGACTGGGAGAAGCCGACCACGGCCGTCTTGAGGTCGAACTTCGTGCCGCCGAACTGCTGCAGCGTGCAGGTCGGGCCGGCGGAGCCGCTCGGGCTCTGGACGACCTGCTGCCCGGCGGTGCCGGTGGCGGCGGGCGCGGCCTGCGGCTCCTCCGCCTTGGCGCAGGCCGCCGCGGTGAGGAGGACGGCCAGGGCCAGGGCGGCCGTCCGGAGGTGGGGGGTCATCGCGGGTCCTTCCTATCAGGTGCCGTGCCCGGGGCACGAGGGCCCCGGGCACGGCGGTGGATCAGCTGCAGGTGGGGTCGATCGCGCTCGTGAGCGCCTTGTGGGCGTCGTGGACGCGCTTGACGTCGGGCTTGGTGATCGCCCTGTCGTAGGTCATGAGGCCGTTGATCTCGGTCTCGACGTCGGTCGTCTGGGTGTAGATCGCGGCGCTGAGCTGCTCGCACGCGTGCAGCTTCTCCAGCTCCTTGACCATGCCCACGTAACGGGTGGTCAGGGACTCGGGGTCGGGCTCGACCGCGTAGCCCCAGCCGCCGCCGGACCAGGTATGGCCGACGATGGGCAGGGCCAGGCCGCCGTACTCGCCGATCACGTTGGCCCGGCTGCCGGACGGTTTGCCGGGGTTGCCGGGGCCCGGGTAGATGTGGAAGTCCTTGACGTCGCCGTTGCCGCCGTCCACGGCGCCGCAGCAGTTGACGCCGCTCATGTTGTTGACCAGGCGCGAGGGGTCCCAGCTCTTGACCAGGTTGGCGATGCGCGCCTGGTCGTACTGGCCCCAGCCCTCGTTGAACGGCACCCACATGATGACCGAGGGGCTGCTGCGGTGCTGGTCCACCATCTCCTTCAGCTCGGCCTCGAACTGCGGCCGGTCCGTGGTCTTGAACGCGGCCGGCATGTCCTGCCAGACCAGCAGGCCCAGCTTGTCGGCGTGGTAGTACCAGCGGTCGGACTCCACCTTGGTGTGCTTGCGCACCGCGTTGAAGCCGAGCGCCTTGGTCTGCTCCAGGTCGTAGCGCAGGGCCTCGTCGGTCGGCGGGGTGTAGATGCCGTCGGGCCAGAAGCCCTGGTCGAGCGGGCCGATCTGGAAGACGGGCCGCCCGTTGAGCAGCATCCGCCAGCCGGAGACGGAGATGGAGCGCATCCCGAAGTACGACTCCACCTTGTCGTTCTTGAGCCGGACCTCCAGGTCGTACAGGTGCGGGTCGTCGGGCGACCACAGCTTCGGGTTCGGGACGGGCAGGCGCAGCTCCTTGCCGGTCTCGCCGCGCACGGTGCCGACGATCCGGCCGCCGTCCCTGGCGGTCACGGTGGCGGTGCCGGGCGAGCCGTGCACGGTCACGTACAGGGCCTGGCCGCGCAGGTCGGGCTCGGTGTCCACGCGCTCGACGTGGTCCTTGGCGACCGGCTCGATCCAGACGGTCTGCCAGATGCCGGACGCCGAGGTGTACCAGATGCCGCTCGGGCTGAGCCGCTGCTTGCCGATGGCCTGGGCGCCGTCGTCGGTCGGGTCGAACACGCCGACCACCAGCTCCTGCCGGCCGGTGCCCTTGAGCGCGTCGGTGACGTCGGCGCTGATCCGGTCGTAGCCGCCCTTGTGGGTGGCGACCTGCTTGCCGTTGACGTAGACGGTGGCGTCCCAGTCGACGGCGTCGAGGTGCAGCATCAGGCGCTCGCCGCGCCAGCCGCGCGGCACCTCGAACGTCCTGCGGTACCACATGCGCTCCTCGTGCCGCCCGATCCCGGACAGCTGCGACTCCACCGGGTACGGCACCACGATCTTCTCGGCCAGGTCCTTGCCGATCGGCGCGGCCTCACCCTCCTTGGCCGGCGCGAACTGCCAGATGCCGTTGAGGCTGCGCCAGCGCTCGCGGGCGAGCTGCGGCCTCGGGTACTCGGGCAGCGGGTTGTTCCTGTCGACCTGGTCGGCCCACTTCGTCTTGAGCACGTACGTGGAGGCGTTGACGACGTGCGCGAACGGGTAGGCGGGCAGCGGGGTGCCGTCGGCGTAGGTGATGCCGCCGTTGCCGTCGTAGGAGGTGCGCACGGTGCTGCCCGCCTTCGCGGGGACCTGGGCGCCCAGCTTGAGCTCGACGGTCTCGGGGCCCTTCTGCGTCGCGGAGGTGACCGGCCAGGCGGCGGCGCCGACGGTGACGGCGAGCTTGCGCGCGGCATCGGCGGGCAGCGCGGCGAGCGGCTTGGCGTAGGTCAGGGTGACCAGGTCGCCGGTGGTGTTGAGCCGGGCGTCGTACGGGCCGTCCGGCTGGAAGTCGGCGGGCACGGTCAGCGCCTCCATGGGCACGACGGCCTTGGGCTGGCTGGGGCTCTGCCAGCGCAGCCGCAGGTTGGCGCCGCCGTAGTGCTCAAAGTACTCGACCTTGATGTCGTACTTCTTGTTCGCCTCAAGGGCGATGGGGGTGCCGACCTGCTCCTTGTCCCAGTCGTCCAGCCAGTGGTCGATGACCGGCTGCCCGTTCACCCAGAGGCGGAAGCCGTTGTCGCCGATCATGGAGAAGGTGTAGGTCTCGGAGTACTTGGGGGTGATCTGTCCCGTCCATCGGACGGTGACGTCGTCCTCCCGGCCGGTCAGCAGCTTGAACGTGGGGTTCAGGTCGGCCAGGTCCAGGTTCGGGTCGATGATGCTCGCCTTGAGCTCGGCGAAGTCGAACGTGCCCGCCGCCGAGGCGAGGTAGTAGTCGCCGCGCAGCCCGTTCCGCTCGGGAAGGGCTGCCGAGGCGGGGGCCGGCATCTGCCATAACACGGACATCAGTACGGCCAGCAGCAACGCGAGGCGCTTACGCACGGGGGGTCCTTTCGCAACGCAGCCGATCAGGTTCGGACAGCTTTTGACCCTGACACGCTCCAAAGTAAGCACCAGCGGACGCAGCCGGTCAAGATTTCCGATCAGATTCGTTCTCGTTCGGTCAGAGGTGAACGCCCCGGTCGCGATCGACTATGATCGGGCCGTGAGCGACACGCAGAGTGACGGACGCAGGCCCGTGTTCGCCGCCGAGCGCCGGCAGCGCATCCTGGAGCTGGTGCGTGCCAACGGCGCCGTGTCGCTGCGCGAGCTGGCCCAGGCGGTGCACTCCTCCGAGGTGACCGTCCGCCGCGACCTGCGCGCGCTGGAGTCGGAGGGCCTGCTCAACCGCCACCACGGCGGCGCCACCCTGCCCGGCGAGCTGTCGCGCGAGGCCGGCTACGCGCACAAGGTGTCGCTGGAGGCGGCCGAGAAGGGCGCCATCGCCGACCTGGCCGGGGCGCTCGTCGAGGACGGCGACGCCATCGTGATCGGCCCCGGCACCACCACGCAGGAGTTCGCCCGCCGCCTGACCAGGCACGCCGAGCTGGCCGTGGTCACCAATTCGCTGCTGGTCGCCCAGGTGCTGGCCGGCTCGCCGCGCATCGAGGTGATGCTCACCGGCGGCACGCTGCGCGGCCCGATCCTGGCGCTGGTGGGCAGCGCGGCCGAGCAGTCGCTGGCCGGGCTGCGGGTGCGCCGGGCGTTCATCTCCGGCAACGGGCTGACCGCCGAGCGCGGCCTGTCCACCCCCAACATGCAGGTGGCCGGCGTCGACCGGGCGCTGGCGGCGGCGGCGGAGGAGGTCGTGGTGCTGGCCGACCACACCAAGGTCGGCGTCGACACGATGGTGCAGACCGTGCCGCCCGACCGCATCGACCACCTGGTCACCGACGACGCCGCGCCCCGCGACGTGCTCGACGACCTGAGCGCGCGGGGCGTTCGCCTGCACGTCGCCCAGTTCTGATCGAATGTGACAGTGCCGTTACTGGATTGTTTCCTTTCTCGACCACGATCGAGGCGGAGGCAACCGTGCTACAGGTCGCTGGCGTTCTCAAGGCGTTCCAGGGTGTCACCGCCCTCGACCACGTCACCATGTCCGTGCGCACCGGCGAGGTGCACGCCCTGGTCGGAGGCAACGGCGCGGGCAAGTCCACGCTCGTGAAGGTGCTGTCGGGCGTGCACCAGCCCGACGCGGGCGAGCTGCGCCTGCTGGGCGAGCCCGTCAGGTTCGCCGGGCCCGCCGACGCCCGGCGGGCCGGGATCGCCACCATCCACCAGGAGACGAACCTGGTGCCGACGATGAGCGTGGCCCGCAACCTGCTGCTGGGCAGGGAGCCGCGCAACCGCCTCGGGCTGATCGACGCCGGGGCCGTGCACGCCCGCGCCGAGGAGATGCTGGCCGCGTACGGGCTGGAGGTGGACGTGCGCCGCCCGCTCGGGTCGCTCGGCGAGGGCGCCTGCCAGATCGTGGCGCTGGCCCGGGCCGCCTCCGCCGACGCCCGCCTGGTCATCATGGACGAGCCCACCACCGCGCTCGACCACGCCGAGCTGCACACCCTGTTCGCGGCCGTGGCCCGGCTGCGCGAGCAGGGCCGCTCGGTCATCTACGTCACCCACCGCATGGAGGAGCTGTACGGGATCTGCGACCGCGTCACCGTGCTGCGCGAGGGCCGCGTCGTGCACACCGGCCCGCTGGCCGGGCTCGACCGGCTGCGGCTGGTCTCGCTCATGCTCGGCCGGCCCTTCCACCACCCGGCCGGGGCCGCGCCGCAGGCGGGCGAGCCCGACGTGCCCGCCGACGCGCCCGTCCTGGAGGCCAAGGGGCTGACCCGCCACCACATGCTGGACGGGGTGTCGCTGGAGATGCGGGCCGGCGAGGTCGTCGGCCTCGGCGGCCTGCTCGGCGCCGGCCGCAGCGAGACCGCGCGCGCCATCGCCGGCGCGCTGCCGGTGGACGCCGGCCAGGTCACCGTGGCGGGCGCGCGGGCACGCAAGTGGTCGGTCAGGAGCGCCGTACGCGCCGGGATCGGCCTCGTGCCGGAGAACAGGAGGACCGAGGGCATCGTGCCGACCCTGTCGGTACGCGACAACATCGCCCTAGCCGCGCTGCCCCGCCTGTCCCGGGCCGGCATCGTGTCCGACACGCAGGTCGACAGCATCGTGGCCACGTTCATGCGGCGGCTCGGCATCAAGGCCGTCTCGCCCCGCCAGCCGGCCGGCGAGCTGTCGGGCGGCAACCAGCAGAAGGTGCTGCTGGCCCGCTGGCTGGCCATGCACCCCAAGGTGCTGCTGCTCGACGAGCCCACCAGGGGCGTGGACGTGGCGACCAAGCTGGAGATGCAGGCGCTGCTCGACGAGCTGGCCGTGGACGGCCTGGCCATCCTGCTCATCTCCTCCGACGTGGCCGAGCTGGTGGAGAACTGCGACAGCGTGGTCGTGCTGCGCGACGGCGCCATCACCGAGCAGCTCACCGGCCCCGAGGTCACCGAGGACCGCCTGCTGGCCGCCCTCGCCAAGGACTAGCGCGCCCCCGTACGGGCAGGTCGTAGTAAGGGGGAACGGGGGCAGCCTGCATGATCGACTACGTGCTCCCCCTGCGCTGGGAGGACGACTCCGGCCTCGGGGAGCTGACCGCCTACCTGCGCGGGGTGAGCCGGCACGCGCGGGTGATCGTCGTGGACGGCTCACCCCAGGAGCTGTTCGAGCGGCACGCCGCCGCCTGGCGCGGCCTGGCCGCGCACGTCAGACCGGCCGCCGACCTGCGCTTCGCCAACGGCAAGGTGAACGGCGTGCTGACCGGCCTGCGGCTGGCCCGGGCCGAGCACGTCGTCATCGCCGACGACGACGTCCGCCACGACGAGCACACCCTGGCCAGGATCGACGCCCTCCTCGACGACGCCGAGCTGGTCCGCCCGCAGAACCACTTCGACCCGGCCCCCTGGCACGCCCTCTGGGACACCGCGAGGACCCTGCTCAACCGCGGCCTCGGCGCCGACTACCCCGGCACGTTCGGCGTGCGCCGCTCGTTCTTCCACCACATGGGCGGCTACGACGGGGACGTGCTGTTCGAGAACCTCGAGCTGGTCCGCACCGTGCGCGCGCACGGCGGGCGGGAGCTGTGGCCGCTCGACCTGTACGTGCCGCGCCGGCCGCCCGACGCCCGGCGCTTCTGGAGCCAGCGCGTCCGGCAGGCGTACGACGACCTGGCGCAGCCCTGGCGGATGGCGCTGTTCCTGCCCGTGCTGCCCGCGCTGGCCGCCTGCGCGGTGCGGCGCCGCTGCGCTCCCGTGGCCGCCGGCGCCGGCGCGGCCGTGGCGCTGGCCGAGCTGGGGCGGCGGCGGGCGGGCGGCCGGCACGTCTTCCCCGCCACGGCGCCGCTGTTCGCGCCCGTCTGGGTCCTGGAGCGGGCCACCTGCAGCTGGCTCGCCCTGGGGGCGGCGCTGTGCGGCGGCGTCCCGTACGCGGGGCGCCGGCTCCGCCGCGCGGCCCACTCCGCCCGCTCACTGCGCCGGGCGGCCGGCTCCGCGCGGCCGTCGCTCTTCGCCCGCGCCCTGCGCGGCGCAGTCGGCTCCGCGCGGCCATCAGTCTTCGTCCGGTCGCTGCGCGGCGCAGCGCGCTCCGTGCGGTCGTCGCTCCGGGTGGCTCAGTCGGGGCGGCGGTCCGGCTCGCTGGAGGCGCGGAAGCCCGTCGCCTTGTGCGAGCCGTCGCAGAACGGCTTCGTCGACGAGCGCCCGCAGCGGCACAGCGCGACGGTCGCCCGGCCCGCGGGGATCACCTCCCCGTCCTGAGTCACCAGCTCGAACGGCCCCCGCACCAGCAGCGGCCCGTCCTCGCACGGCGTCACCGTCACCCTGACATCCCCCTGATGCGACATGCCTGTCCTCCTTCCCCGCGCGAACCCCGCTTCACCTGCGGGATTGGCGCGCGGACCGGCCGGGTAACAGAACCGGTGCCCCCCCGCCGTCACTCGCGAGGAGCCGCCGTGCGCCGATCGTCCCGCCCGTCCCGCTCAGGCGCAGGAGGCCGGTGATGGCCGCCGCGTTCGACCCGTCAGCGTACGGGCGGAGCATCTCCGACATCTACGACGCCACGGTGGAGCACCTGCCCACCGACGCCACCGTGGAGCAGCTCCAGCTGCTGGCCGGCGACGGGCCCGTGCTGGAGTTCGGCATCGGCACGGGCCGGCTGGCGCTGCCCCTGGCCGAGCGCGGGCTGGAGGTGGCCGGCATCGACGGCTCGCCCGACATGGTGGAGGTGCTGCGGGCCAAGCCCGGCGGCGAGCACCTGCGGGTGGCCGTGGGCGACTTCGCCACCACGCGGGTCGAGGGCAGGTTCAGCCTGGTCGCGCTCACCACGAACACGATCTTCGCGCTGCCCTCGCAGGACGCCCAGGTCGCCTGCTTCCGCAACGCCGCCGCGCACCTGCGGCCGGGCGGCCGGTTCGTGGTGGAGGCGTGGGTGCCGGACCTGGCGGCCTTCCACCGGGGCGCGTTCCTGCGGCTGCTGTCGCTCGGCGAGGACGTGGTGGTGGCGGAGGCGGCCAGGATCTCGCCCGCCGAGCAGCACATGGCGACCACGAAGATCCGGCTGACCGGCGAGGGGGTGCGGCTGCTGCCGGCCAACCACCGCTACGCCTGGCCGGCCGAGCTGGACCTGATGGCCCGGCTGGCGGGCATGGAGCGCGAGCACCGGTGGGCCGACTGGCACCGCGCGCCGTTCGGGGACGACAGCCGCACCCACGTCACCGTCTACCGCCTCCCGGCGGAATGACGGCCCGCCTCGTCATCGCGGGACGCGGGCGACCGCCGGCCGGCCTCGGGCTGGTCGCGGGCCGGCTCGGCGTGCCTGCCGTCCAGCGGCCCACCCAGCGGCCCGTCCAGCGGCCCGTCCAGCGGCCCGGCCAGCCGCCCGGACAGCGAGGTGATCCCTCGTTCCCAGCGGGCCAGGACGTGGCCCGCCCACCGCCGTTCCAGCTCCAGCGCGCAGGCGGCCCCGTACAGGACGTCCCCGGCGGCGGACGGGTGCGCGGCGGCGAAGGCGCCGCACAGGTCGTGCGCGGCGATCTGCTCGTGCACGGCGTCGGCCTGCACGTGCTCGTCGTAGAAGCGGACGGCGTCGGCGTCGCCGCCGAGCCGGCGCAGCGCGTCGCCGTAGCGGCGGTTCGGCAGGGACGAGGTCATCTCCAGCGCGGCCAGGTGCCCGACCAGGGCGCCGCGCAGCCGCCGGTGCAGGCCGAACAGCGACATGACGTTGGAGATGGCGAGCGTGACGCCCGGGACGCGGTCCAGGTAGGCGCCGTAGGAGTCGTCCAGGCCCAGGCCGCGCAGGGTGGCGCGGAACAGCTCGGAGTGCATGCGCTCGCGGCGGCCGCCGCCGTACTCGTCGGACTGGATCTCCACCAGCGCCGCCTTCGGCCCGCCCGCCAGCCGGGGGATCGCCCACGTGTGCGGGTCGGCCTCCTTCAGATGGTAGATCGAGCGGTGGATGACGAACTCCTCGAACTGGCGGCGGTCGGCATGGCGCGCCAGGTAGCCGGACAGCGACGGGCCGTCGTCGGCGGCGACCAGCTCGTTGAGCGCGCGCCGCACCCCGTGCGGCCCGTCCAGGGGCGGGCGCGGCACGGCGCGGGCGAGCGCCTGCTCGAAGCGGGCCTCCAGCAGCGCCCGCGCCGCCAGCAGCGACGGCTCCCACTCCCACTGGTCGTCCACGTCGTCGAAGCCCTGGTAGTGCAGCTCGTAGCAGGCGAACAGGGCGAGCTGGAAGTCGTCATCCCCCAGCACCCCGTCCCCCGGCAGGGCGTCGCGTAGTGCCGTCCCCAGGTCGTGCTCCGCGGGCGGGCGGGTCAGGTGGGGGAAGAGCGTCGCGGTGATGGGCCCGCGCGGCGCAGGAAGTCTCATCGCGGGCTCCTGCCCGCCGCCTTCTCCCCCGCGCGGCAGTGTCCTTGACCGGCAGCAGCCGTTCTCACGAGTGCCCCCCTTCTCGCTCCCTGCGAGTGCCCTCGGGCGGGCGGCGCAAACCCGCAGGTCAATAGACCGAGATGTGCGGGTGGTCGTAGTGGTTGGCGGTGGTGCCGCCCCGGTCGGACATGGTGCGCCAGGCGCCGGTCCTGACGTGCCAGATCCGCTGCCGGTAGATGACGTACATGATGCCGAGCCGCCGGGCGTTCTTGATCGCCCAGGCGGCGATCTCGTCGCCGCGCCGCTGCTCGGCGGGCGAGGGGAACGAGCCGCCCCGGCTGAGCATGAAGTCGCAGGCCCGCCCGAGCGGGTGCTCCCCGCCGTCCTGGATGGCGCGGTAGCAGCCGATCCCGTACGGCACCTCGAACCGCTCCTGGATGAGCTTCTTGACCAAGGCCATCCGGGGCGTGATGTTGTCGGCCCCCTGGGGGAGCTGCGGGACCCAGGTGCCGTCGGGCCGCCGGATGCCGGGCGCGGTGTAGAGCAGGTCGATCCTGTCCTTGATCTTCTCGATCTGCTTCTCGGCCTTCTTCTTGCGCTCCTCCAGGTCGCCGAGCGTGCGCTCCAGCTCCTCGGCGCGCGCGGCGGCCTCCTGCTCGGCCTGCTTGCGCGCGTCCCTGACCTGGGCGTAGCCGCGCAGCATGGCCTCCTCCTCGTCGATCACCTGCTGGGTGAGGGCCATGCGGCTGAGCAGCGTGGAGGGGTCCTGGCCGCCGCCGAGCAGCGCCATCGGGCCGGGGTCGCCGCCCATGTAGCGGGCGACGGCCATGGCGCGCAGCTCGGTGGAGTGGCGGTCGTAGACGTCCTGGGCGGCGGCCAGCTTCTCTCGGGCGGCCTTCTCGGCCCGCTCGGCCTTCTGGTGGGCGACGCGGCTGTTGTAGTAGTCGGTGATGAGCTGGTCGGAGCCCTTCTGCAGGCTCGCCAGCTCCTTCTTGAGCTGCTTGACACCGGGCTTGGGCTCGGCCACGGCGGGAGCTGCGGCGAGCACGATCACCGCGACGATCACGGCGGCGGGGGACGCAACCGCCACGCTTCTCCTTAGCCCGAGCCGCAGGGCAGGTTCCGGTCATGGGGAAATCAGGTCCGGGGGATGCCCTCTATTCGACGCACGATAGTAGAGGATCATCCGTCCTCGTGCGCAACTTCCGGCTTTTCCGCTTCGCGGCGTCTGCGTACCCGGCGGGCCACGATCTGCCGGCCGGCCAGCGCCGATCCGGGCACCAGCACGAGGCCCAGGAGGCTGGAGCCGAGGCCCAGGCCGACGTCGGCGTCCACCAGCTTGTCGCCGTCGCCGCCGAGCAGCGGCAGGCCGAGCGACACGCTGACCGAGACCGAGATCAGCGGCTCCTTCACCTTGGTGGGGGCCGGGTCGGGCGCGCGGGTCGTCGGGGCCTGCGTGGTGGCGGGCGGGTCGTCGTCCTTGGGCGGCGGGTTCTCGCTGGAGGGGTCGTCGCGGGGCGGGCTCTCGGGGCGCGGGGTGGCGGGCGGGCGGGTGGCCGGGCGGGTGGTCGGCGCCGGCGCTCCCGTGCTGGTCGGCCGCTCGGTGGGGGTCCTGGTCGGCGCACGGGTGGGGTCGCCGGTAGGCCGCTCCGCGCTCGGTGAAGGCTGGGGGGCCGGCGGCTCCCCGTACGTGATCGGCGGCGTCACCACGATCGGCTCCTCCGGCGTGGGGACCGGCGGCGTCGTCGGCGTCTCAGGGGTCGGCGAGCCGGGCACCATCGTGGGCGGCCCGCTGGACGGCAGGCCGAGGGGCGGCGGGCCCGACGTGGCGGGCGGCAGCGCCGTGCCGCTCTCCGGCTCCGGCCCGCCGCCCAGGATCACGAACGCCGACGCCACCGCCGCCGCGGTCGCCAGCACGAGCCCGCCGGTCACGGCCAGCTTGCTCGCGGGCGAGAGCACGTTGTGGAACAGGGTCGTGGCGGTGCCGGCGTCGGTGACCGCCTGCGGCCTGGGCAGCAACGCGGCCAGCGGCAGCGTGAGGATGCCGAGGCCGGTGCGCCCGCGCAGCTCCCAGTCCTCCCCGTACGCGGCGCGGGCGGCCTCCTCCATCTCGGCGAGGAACGCCTGCGCCGACTCCGGCCGGTCGGCGGGGTCCTTGGCCAGGCCGTGCTCGACCAGCGGGCGCAGCGGCTCCTCGACGTCGTCCAGCGGGGGCGGCACGTGCTGGTGCTGGTAGGCCAGGGCGGCGACGTTCTCGGCGTGGAAGGCGCGGTGGCCGGTCAGGCACTCGTAGAAGACGAGGGCGGCGGCGTACACGTCGGTCTGCGGCCCGGCGGGGGCGTCGTCCCACTGCTCGGGCGCCATGTAGGAGGGGGTGCCGGACAGCTCGGCGGTCTCGCCGACGTGGGCGGCCACGCCGAAGTCGACGAGCTTGCTGTCGCCGTCCTGGGTGATCAGGACGTTCTCGGGCTTGAAGTCGCGGTGCACGACGCCGTGCCGGTGCGCCTCGGCCAGGCCGAGCAGCGCCCCCTTCAGCACGGTGAGCGCGGCCTCGGGGCCGGTGGCGCCCTCGTGCTCCAGCAGCCGCCGCAGCGTGACGCCCTCCACCAGCTCCATGATGATGGCGGCGTCGTCGCCGGTCTCGGCGTAGTCGAGCACGCGGGCGGTGTGCGGGCTGTCGATCTCTTTGATGACCAGGGCTTCGGAGCGGAAGCGGGTCAGGAAGGCGGTGTCGTGGCGTAAGGCCTCGGATAAGTGCTTGACGGCGACGGCCAGGCCGTCGGATTCGCGGACGGCGAGCATCACCCGGCCGGTCCCGCCGTGGCCGAGTTCCCGGATCTCCGTGTAGCCGGGAACCTCCATGCTGGGACCTCCTGACCGGATATAGATCCTGATGTCGGGACGCTATCCCGGCGTCACCGCTCGTGTCGAGTCCCTTCGTGCGAGTAACCGGAACCGTGCCGCAATCGGCATGTCTACTATGCGGGCTAGGAGAAAAGCTCAGGCGGCGAGGCGGCCGGACAGGAGGGCGCGCACGTTGCGGGCGGCCTCGCGGCCGGCCCGGTTGGCGCCGATCGTGCTGGCCGAGGGGCCGTAGCCGACGAGCTGGAGGCGGGGCTCCTTCACCACCTGGGTGCCGTCCACGCGGATGCCGCCGCCCGGCTCGCGCAGGCGCAGCGGGGCGAGGTGGTCGAGGGCGGCGCGGAAGCCGGTGGCCCAGATGATCACGTCGGCGGGCACGCGGGTGCCGTCGTCCCACGCCACGCCGTCGCCGGTGACGCGGCCGAACATCGGCAGCCGGTGCAGCGCGCCTTTCTCCATCGCCTCCCTGACGACGGTGCTGTAGGTCAGGCCGGTCACGCTGACGACGCTCTGCGGCGGCAGGCCCGCCCGGACGCGCGACTCGACCATGGCCACGGCCGCGCGCCTGGCCTCCGTCCCGAAGTCGTCGTCGCGGAAGACGGGCGGCCGGCGGGTGACCCACACCGTGGCGGCGGTCACCCCGGCCAGCTCCGACAGCACGTGCATCGCCGACGCCCCGCCGCCGACCACGACGACGCGGCGCCCCGCGAACTCCCGCGGCCCCCGGTAGGCGGCGTAGTGGAGCTGCCGGCCCTGGAAGCCGGCGGCTCCCGGGTAGTACGGCCAGTACGGGCGCGTCCACGTGCCGGTCGCGTTGACCACGGCCCTGGCCTGCCACTCCCCCGCGTCCGTCTCGACCGCCAGCCGCCCCCGCGCGCCCTCCCGCACGGCCGTGACCCGCACCGGGCGCACCACCCGCAGGCCGGTCGCGCTCTCGTAGGAGGCGTAGTACGCGGGCACCACCTCGGCGGCCGGGCGACCGGGCTCGCCGCCCGCCTCCTGCCGCCCCAGGCCGGGCAGGTCGAAGACGCCGTGCACCTTCTCCATGGTCAGCGTGGGCGAGCGGTGCCGCCAGGCCCCGCCCGGGCCGTGGCCGGCGTCCAGGACGACCGGCTCGACGCCGTACCTGCGCAGGAAGTACGCGCTCGACAGGCCCGCCTGCCCGGCGCCGATCACCACGGCCTCGCTCAGCTCCACGTCAGGCTGCAACCGTGATCGGCCGCCGCCTCTTCCCTGGAGTTCAGCCGCGATCGGGCACCGGCGCGGTCGAGCCGCGCACGACCAGCTCGGTGGCCAGCTCCACGTGGTGGGAGTCGACCTTCTCCCCGGCCGCCAGCCGCAGCGCCGTGCGCAGGGCGACCCCGCCCATCTCCCGCAGCGGCTGCCGGACGGTCGTCAGCGGCGGCGAGGTGAGCTGCGCGATCTGGGTGTCGTCGAACCCCACGATGCTCAGGTCCTCGGGGATGCGCAGCCCGCGCGCCCGCGCCGCCTCCATGACCCCCACGGCCACCTCGTCGCAGCCGGCGAAGATCGCCGTCGGGGCGTGCGGCAGGTCGAGCACCGCCGCCCCGCTCGCCATGCCGTCGTGGTAGCGGAAGTGCCCGGACCGGACGTACCCGGGCAGCACCGGCGCCCCCTCCGCCTCCATCGCCGCCCGGTAGCCGTGCAGCCGCGCCTGGTTGCAGGCCGCGGCGGGGGGCCCGCCGATGTAGGCGATACGGCGATGCCCGAGCGAGAGCAGGTGCTGGGTGGCGGACAGGCCGCCGGCGAAGTTGGTGGAGCCGATGCTGGTGACGCGGGTGCGCGGCAGGTTGAGCGGGTCGATGAGCACGAGCGGCAGCCGCGCCCTGGCCAGCGCGGCGGGCTGCCCGGAGGTGAGCTCGCCGGTGACGGCGATCAGCGCCCGCCGCCCGGCGGCCACGAGCTGGCGGGCCCAGGCGGTGGTGCGGGCGGTGCCGCTCCTGATGCTGACGACGATCCCGATGCCGGCCTCCGCGCCCGCCGCCACCGCGCCCTGGATGATCTCGGTCGAGTACGCGTTGAGGTCGGCGTCGAACTGCAGCTCCACCGTGGCCAGCCCCGGCGGCTCGCGGCGCGGCGCGGGAGCGACGTAGTCGTGCTGCTGCAGCAGCGACTGCACGAGCGAACGGGTCGCGGGCGAGACGTCGCTGCGGCCGTTGAGCACCTTGGAGACGGTCGCGACCGACACTCCGGCGGAGGCCGCGACCGTGGCCAGCGTGGCGCGTCTAGGACTGGATGGCATCCGCACCCCCTCGCCCCCGCACCTCTGCGGGAGTGACGAGCCGCCGGTCGTGGCCGACGTGCCTGGCCGGGCCGGTCAATCGTACGACGCCGCGGCACGGCAGGTCCGCCGCCGACGTGCCGGCCAGCACCTCGACGTCGCCGGGCTCGACGACGCGGCGCAGGTCGCGGCCGGTGAAGGCGGTGCGGTCGGCGTGCACGAGGAAGGCCACCTCGGCGCTCTCGCCCGGCTCCAGCCGGACCCGCGCGTAACCGGTGAGCTGCCGCACAGGCCTGGTGACCTGGGCCAGGAGGTCGTGCAGGTAGAGCTGGACGACCTCTTCCCCGGCCCGGCCGCCGGTGTTGCGGACGGTGACCGTCGCGGTGAACTCGCCGTCGGTGGGCACCTCCTCGTCGCTCAGCCGCAGGCCGGTGACCTCGAAGGTGGTGTAGGAGGCGCCGTAGCCGAAAGGGAACAGCGGCGTCGGGTCGAGGTTGCTGATGCCGTGGCTGTCGGTGCCCAGCGGCGGCTGCAGGTACGTGCCCGGCTGCCCGCCCGGGTGGCGCGGGATCTGCACCGGCAGCCGGCCGACCGGCTGGACCCGGCCGGACAGCACGCCGGCGATGGCCGCGCCGCCCTCCTCGCCGGGCATGAACGCCTGGACCAGCGCGGCGGCGTGCTCGTGGATCTCGCCCAGCGCGTACGGGCGGCCCGAGACGACGACCACGACCAGCGGCGTGCCGGTGGCGGCCAGCTCGGCCAGCAGGTCGGCCTGCACGCCGGGCAGCCGCAGGTCCTCGGCGTCGCAGCCCTCGCCCGACGTGCCGTGCCCGAACAGGCCGGCCAGGTCGCCCACGACGGCCACGCACACGTCGGCGTCGCGGGCGGCGGCCACGGCGTCGGCGAAGCCCGAGCGGTCGTCGCCGCGCACGTCGCAGCCCTTGGCGTAGCGGATCTCCGCTCCGGGCAGCTCGGCGGTGAGCGCGTCGAGCACGGTGGGCGCCTCGATGCCCAGGCCGAGGCCGGGGTGGCGGGGCAGCACGTGGTTGGGGAAGGCGTAGCAGCCCATGAACGTGCGGGGGTCGTGCGCGGCGGGCCCGACCAGCGCCACCCGGCGCGGTGCCGTGCCGCCGTGCTCCTCGAGGAGGGGCAGCGCGGTGCCCGCGTCGAGGAGGATGATCGACCGTTCGGCCAGCTCCCTGGCCAGGGCCCGGTTGGCGGGCGAGTCGATGTCCACGGACCCGGCGCCGGCGACGGAGCCCTCCGGCGTCCAGCCGGGGTCGAGCAGCCCGAGCTGGGCCTTCTGGGTGAGCAGGCGGCGCACCGCCCGGTCGACGACGGCTTCCGGCAGCTCGCCGCGCCGCACCCGCTCGGCCAGGTGCTGCCCGAAGCCGAGCGTGTCGGGCAGCTCGACGTCGATGCCCGCGCCGAGCGCGAGCACGCCGGCCTCCTCGTGATCGGCGGCGACCAGGTGCATGCTGGCCAGGAACGGCACGGCCCAGTAGTCGGAGACGACGGTGCCGGTGAACCCCCATTCCTCGCGCAGCACCTCGGTCAGCAGCCACGGGTCGGCCCCGGCGGGGACGCCGTCCACGTCGGCGTAGGAGTTCATCACCGAGCGGGCGCCGCCCAGCGCGATGGCGGTCTCGAACGGCGGCAGGATCATGTCCATCAGCTCGCGCCGGCCCATCGGCACGGGCCCGTGGTTGCGGGCGGCGCGCGAGGCGGAGTAGCCGGCGAAGTGCTTGAGGGTGGCGATGACGCCGGCGCTCTCCAGGCCGCGCACGTAGGCGGCGCCGAGCGTGGCGACGACGTACGGGTCCTCGCCCATGGTCTCCTCGACCCGCCCCCACCGGTAGTCGCGCACCACGTCGAGGACGGGCGACAGCCCCTGGTGCACGCCCACGGCCCGCATGTCGCGGCCGATCGCGGCGGCCATCCGCTCGACGAGCCCGGGGTCGAACGTGGCGGCCCAGGCGATGGCCGCCGGGTAGACGGTGGCCCCGTAGGCGGTGAAGCCGGTCAGGCACTCCTCGTGCACGATGGCGGGGATGCCGAGCCTGGACGCCGCGACGACGGCGTGCTGCTGGCGGACCACCTCGGCCGCGCCTTGCGCCGGGGTGACCGGGGCGCTGCCGTGCACGCGGGTCAGGTGGCCGAGCCCGTGGCGGACCGCCTCCTCCAGCGGCACGGTGCCGGAGGCGGCGAACACGTCCTGCATCGGCGCCACGTTCAGCGGTTCGGCGCCGGGCTCGGGCTCCGGCTCGTCACCGGAGCTCATGTCGTTGCCCAGCCACCGGCTGCCGAGCTGGCCGATCTTCTCCTCAAGGGTCATCTCCGCAAGGAGGGCTTCGACTCGGTCGGCCACGGCGAGCGCCGGGTCCTGCCACGGGCGCACTGCCCGCTCCGCCGTCGGGGTCCGATCAAGAGCCGTCATGTGGTGCGCTCCTTAAAGAGGTGCTGTGCTGCCGCAAGTTTTCGAAATGTTTCGACACCGATGGGCAACCTCCGCGCAAGCCTTCCGCTCTGGCACGGAGCAGGTGAAGACTGGCGGAAAGTTACCTTACACGTGGGCTCCAGGAAATCCACCCGTTTCCTGATCGACAAGGTCTTGACACCCTTATTGCCGAAACCTAGATTGGCGAACCCCGCGGTCATGTCGAAAATGTTTCGATGAGCTGACTTTAGGAGGAGTGGAAAGTGGCATCGCGAGATGCCGATCCACGACCGCCGGCCATCGAGTCCGATGATCAACGCGCCGCGACCCCAGCCCGCGGCATACAAGTACGGAGATCAGCGTGGAGTCCAGGACAACCTCTCGCCGCAATTTCCTCAGCCTCGTCTCCATGGGTGTCCCCCTGGGAGCAGCACTGGCCGCCTGTGGCGGCACGGGGCCCACCCAGACCGGCGCCGGTGGCGGCTCGGGCAACGCCACCGCCAGCACGGGTGGCGGCGGCGGTAAAAGTGCCACGTACTGGTACCTGTCGACGCAGCCGCAGGAGGGCGTGCGCACCAGGACCATCGAGCGGCACAACAAGGCCAACCCCAACGGGACGATCCAGGGCACGACGTTCCAGAACGACGCGTTCAAGACGAAGATCAAGACGGCCATCGGCGCCGGCCAGGCCCCCACCCTCATCTGGGGCTGGGGCGGCGGCACCCTGCGCAGCTACGTGCAGGCCGGCCAGGTCGAGGACCTGACCTCGTGGTTCGACCAGAACCAGGCCGTGAAGGACAAGCTGTTCCCGTCCTCCTTCGGCGCGGCCACCATCGACGGCAAGATCTACGCGATGCCGTGCGAGACGCTGCAGCCCATCGTCCTGTACTACGACAAGCGGGCCTTCGACAAGATCGGCGCGCAGCCGCCCCAGACGTGGGGCGACATCCTGGACCTGGTGCCCAAGTTCAACGCCAAGGGCATCGCCCCGTTCTCCCTCGGCGGCCAGTCCCGCTGGACGAACATGATGTGGCTGGAGTTCCTGTTCGACCGCCTGGGCGGCCCCGAGATCTTCCAGGCCGTCTTCGACGGCGAGAAGGACGCCTGGAACAACCCGCTCGCCATCCAGGCGCTGGGCGAGGTGCAGAAGCTGGTCAAGGCGAACGGCTTCGTCAAGGGCTTCTCCTCCATCACCGCCGACTCCAACGCCGACCAGGCGCTGCTGTACACCGGTAAGGCCGCGATGATGCTCCACGGCGGCTGGACGTACGGCAGCATGTCGACCGACGGCGGCGACTTCGTCTCCGGCGGCAACCTCGGCTACATGAACTTCCCGCCGATCGACGGCGGCAAGGGCGACCCCGGCAACACCGTCGGCAACCCCGGCCAGTACATCTCGATCTCCTCCAAGGCCACGCCCGAGCAGAAGGAGATCGCCAAGAAGTTCTTCGCCGGCGCGCTGATCGACCAGACCGCGGTCAAGGAGTGGGTCGGCACGGGCGCCGTCCCGATCATCAAGGGCGCGGACGCGGAGTTCGCCGCCTCCAAGGACAAGGACTTCCTGACCTTCGTCTACAACATCGCCGTCAACGCCAAGTCCTTCGCCCAGTCGTGGGACCAGGCGCTCAGCCCGACGGCCGCCGAGGTGCTGCTGGACAACATCTCGAAGCTGTTCCAGCTGTCGATCTCGCCGCAGGAGTTCGCCACGAACATGAACGCGGTCATCGGCAAGTGAGCGCGGTCACGACCACCGCCAGGCCCGCCTCCCGGGCGGGCCGTGGCGGCTCACTCGGGTGGATGACCGTCCCGGCGCTGGTGTTCTTCCTCGGGTTCGCCGTCATCCCGCTGATCGGCGTGCTCGCGCTGAGCTTCGCGCAGTGGGACGGGCTCGGCGAGATCGGCATCGCCGGGTTCGCCAACTGGGGCGCGATCCTGAGCGACCCCGGCCTGCCGCACGCGCTGTGGATCACCTTCCTCGTCATGGCCGTGTCATGGGCGGTCCAGACACCGGCCAGTATCCTCATGGGGGCGTTCCTGGCCGGGCACCAGCGTTACCGGGCGGTCCTGTCGGTGGTGTTCTTCATCCCGCTGCTGCTCAGCTCCGCGGCGCTGGCGATCACGTACAAGGCGCTGCTCGACCCCAACTTCGGGCTCGGCGCGGGCCTCGGGATCCCCTTCCTCGTCCAGGACTGGCTGGGTGAGCCGGTGCTCGCCTTCGGCGTGGTGATCTTCGTGGTGTCCTGGCAGTACATCCCGTTCCACTCGCTCATCTACCAGGGCGGCGTCCGGCAGATCCCGCGCTCGATGTACGAGGCCGCGGAGCTGGACGGAGCGGGCCGGGTGCGCAGGTTCTTCAGCATCACGCTGCCGCAGCTCAAGTACACGATCATCACGTCGTCGACGCTGATGGTGGTCGGCTCGCTGACCCTGTTCGACCTGATCTTCGTGCTGACCGCGGGCGGCCCCGGCGACGCGACCCGGGTGCTCGCGCTCGACATGTACAAGCGCGGTTTCCAGGCCAACCTCATGGGCCCGGCCAGCGTGATCGCGGTCATCCTCGTCCTCGTCGGTCTCGCCCTGTCGCTGCTGCTGCGCCGGCTCGGCGGGCGCGACTCCGGCCACAGCCAGCTCGAAGGGGCCTGACGCATGACGACCGTCCCCACGAGGGCGCCGCAGAGCACCGCCGCCGCCAAGAGCGACCCGCGCCACCGCCGCAACGTCAGGCGCAGCAAGGAACGGCCGAACTACCTGGCCGGCCTGACCAGCGTCCTGTGGCTGGTGATCGTCGTGGTGCCGATCTACTGGATCGTCATCACGAGCTTCAAGTCGCAGTCGAACTACTACCAGGAGAACCCGTTCGCGCCGCCGGCCGAGCCGACGCTGGCGAACTACCGGCTGGTCATCGAGTCCGACTTCGTCCAGTACTTCATCAACAGCGTGATCGCCACGATCGGCGCCGTGGTGCCGGCCGTCGCGGTCAGCTTCATGGCGGCGTACGCGATCGTGCGCGGCCGGCGCAGCCGCCTGCTGCGCTGGACGAACTCGCTGTTCCTGATGGGCCTGGCCATCCCGCTGCAGGCGACGATCATCCCGATCTACCTGATCATCATCCAGCTCGGTCTGTACGACTCGCTGATGGCGCTGATCCTGCCGTCGATCGCGTTCGCCATCCCCCTGTCGGTGCTGGTCCTGTCGAACTTCATCAGGGACGTGCCGAAGGAGCTGTTCGACTCGATGCGGATCGACGGCGCGACCGAGCGCGGGATGCTGTGGCGGCTGGCGTTCCCGCTGACCCGGCCCGCCGTGGTCACGGTGACGATCTACAACTCGCTGCAGATCTGGAACGGGTTCTTGCTGCCGCTGGTGCTCACGCAGAGCCCCGGCAAGCGCACGCTGCCGCTGGCGCTGTGGTCCTTCCAGGGCCAGTACAGCATCAACGTGCCCGCCGTGCTGGCCTCCGTCGTGCTGACCACGCTGCCCATCCTCATCCTGTACGTGGTGGGCCGGCGCCAGCTCCTCAGCGGCCTCACCGTGGGCTTCGGCAAGTGAGCTCGAAAATGAGAGCGCTCTCGCTGCGGCGCAAGTGCTCCATGTTCATCTCGTAGAAGCGATCGTCCCCGCGGGCGACGTGGCCGGCGAAGGCCGCGTCGCCCGCGGCGGCCCGTTCCCGCATGAACCGCACCAGGTGCTCCAGCCGCTTGACCGCGGTCTCCACCAGCGCCGCCCGGTCGTCCGCGCCGAGCCCGTACGCGTCGGCGAACAACCGCAGCCGCCGCGCCTGCTCCCCCACCGGGATCCCGTCGCCGTCACCGGGATCGTGCAACGGCACGAACCGGTAGGCCGCGTACGCCACGTCCCAAACGCGCGGCCCCGGGTGCGCCGTGTCGAAGTCGATGAACGCGACCGGCCCGCCCTGCCGGAACACGCAGTTGTACGGCGCCACGTCCCCGTGGCAGATCACCTCCACCGGCTCCACCGGCAGGAAGTACCACTCGCCCGCGCGGGAGCAGCCCGCCGTCGCGTCGTGGTAGCCGCGCAGCAGCCGGGCCACGCCCGCCAGCGCCTCGTCCGTCCGCACCCAGCCCGGCAGCGGGTAGCCGGCCGTCTCCCCGGGCACGAAGTCGAGGACCTCCCGCCCCCGCTCGTCGAGCCCGTGGCAGCGCGGCGCGCCGGCGAATCCCTGGGCCTCCAGGTGTCGCAGCAGCCGGTGCACGGCCGGGGTCCACGGGCCCGCCGGACGGCGTACGGTGGCGCCGGCCCGTACCACGTGGTTGACGCCCCCGCCGGCCAGCACCACTTCCTCGTTCTCCGGCACCGCACCTCCTTGATCGCGCCGGGACAGTGTGCCACGCGGCCTTCAGCCCACGCGCCCCCTTTTCTCACCGGATTCCCAGGCACGCCGGATAGAACAGGCGGATGGACGCCCCGCCGAGACTCCCCGTGGTGCTCGTCGTCGACGACGAGCCCAACATCCGCGAGCTGCTGCTCGACGCCCTTGAGCTGAACGGGTTCGAGGTGCGCACGGCCGCCTCGGGCACGCAGGCGCTGGAGTCCGTCCGCCGCGAGCCCCCCGACATCATCCTGCTGGACGTGATGCTGCCCGACCTCGACGGGTTCGCCGTCGCGCAGCGGCTGCGGCCGGACGGCGGCGGGCCGCCGGTGCTGTTCCTGACCGCCCGCGACACGGTGGCCGACCGGATCGCGGGGTTGTCGGCGGGCGGCGACGACTACGTGACGAAACCGTTCAGCCTGGAGGAGGTGGTGCTGCGCATCCGCGCCATCCTGCGCCGCACCGGCCCGCGCGCGGACGCCGCCTGCGACGACGGGCTGCTCCGCTACGCCGACCTGGAGCTGGACGAGGAGACGCACGTCGTACGGCGCGGCGGGCGGCGCATCCACCTGTCGCCCACCGAGTTCGCGCTGCTGCGCTACCTGATGATCAACGCGGAGCGGGTGGTGAGCAAGTCCCAGATCCTCGACCGGGTGTGGAGCGCGGGGTTCGGGGCGGACAGCCGGATCGTGGAGTCGTACATCAGCTACCTGCGGCGCAAGATCGACGCCGAGGGGGCGCCGCTGATCCACACGTTGCGCGGAGTCGGCTACTCCCTGCGCGACCACACCCTCCTGGACCGCCGTCGATGACCGCGCGGGACACCGGACAGGACAACGGACGGGGCGCCGCGCGGGACGCCGGGCAGGGCGCCAGGTGGGGCGCCGGGCGGGCGTGGCCGTTGCGGCATCGGCTGCTGGCGGCGCTGCTCGGGCTGTCGGCGGCGGCGCTGGCCGTGTTCGCGGCGGCCGGGGTGCTGCTGCTCGACCGCTCCCTGCTGTCCCGCGTGGACACGCAGCTCACCGAGTTCGCCACGAACTTCCACAAGGGGCCGCCGCCGGGCGCGCCGGTGCCGCCGCCCCGGGACGACGTGGAGCTGCCCACCCAGTTCCGCCTGGCCGTCTACAGCCCGTCGGGCACCGTGGTCCGCCGCCTGCCCGACTCCGGCTCCGGCTCCGGCTCCGGTGGCGGTGGCGGTGGCGGTGGCGGGGTTGGCGGTGGCGGTGGCGGGGGTGGCGGCCCGGTCGTGCCCCCGAGTGCGATCGCCGACCCGCCGCCCGCCCCGTTCACCGTGCCGGACCGGGCGGGCGCGGGCGAGTGGCGCACGTTCGTGGTCCGCCTGCCGGACGGCGACCGGGTCGCCGTGTCGATCTCCCTGGAGTCGAACCGCAGCACCGTACGGCAGCTCCTGCTCATCGAGGCGGCGGCGGGCGCGCTGGTGCTGGTCCTGCTGGGCGCGGTGGCGCTGGCGGTGGTGCGGCTGGGCCTGCGCCCGCTGACCAGGATGGAGCGGACGGCCGCCGCGATCGCGGCGGGCGAGCTGGACCGGCGGGTGTCCGACTGCGACCCGCGCACCGAGACCGGCCGGCTCGGCAACGCGCTGAACATCATGCTCGGCCGCCTCAGCGAGGCCCTGCGCCAGCGGGAACGCTCGGAGCGCCGGCTGCGCCGCTTCCTCGCCGACGCCTCCCACGAGCTGCGCACGCCGCTGACGTCCATCAGGGGGTTCGCCGAGCTGTACCGGCACGGGCGCAGCGAGCCCGACCCGGCGGTGGCCAGGATCCTGCGCCGCATCGAGGGCGAGGCGGAGCGGATGGGCGTCCTGGTGGACGACCTGCTGCTGCTCGCCCGGCTGGACCAGGAGCGGGCGCTGGACCTGACGGAGGTGGACCCGCACGTCATCGCGGCCGACGTGGTGCACGGGGCGCGCGCCCGCGATCCGGGGCGGGCCGTCGAGCTGGTGCCGCCGCACCGACCGGTGCGGGTGCTCGCCGACGAGCACCGCCTGCACCGCGTCCTGTCCAACCTGGTCGGCAACGCCCTCGCCCACACCCCTCCGGAGGCATCGGTCCGGGTGGTCATCCGCCACGCCCCGAACCCCTCGACCCCCTGGACCCTCTCGGAGCCCGTGCCGCACGACAGCACGACGGGTGGCGGGGCGGAGGCGGTGGCGGTCGCGGGGGGTGAGGTGATCGGGGAGAGCGTCGTGATCGAGGTGTGCGACGACGGGCCGGGGATCGAGCCCGAGCACCTGCCGCACGTCTTCGACCGCTTCTACCGCACCGACGCGGCCCGCTCCCGCACCGGCGGCGGCACCGGCCTCGGGCTCGCGATCGCGGCGGCGCTGGTGGAGGCGCACGACGGCCGCATCGAGGCAGGCAGCCGCCCCGGCCACGGCACGTGTTTCCGCGTGGTGCTCCCGCTGCGCGGCCCGCGCGGCGCCTGACCCGTTCCCCTCCCGTTAACCACCGATCCGGGCGGCGTTCACACATTATTCCCAGGTTGTTGCTGTCCCATATGGCTGACACGGAAGGAGAGCCATGCTGCGTAGATTTCGCAGACGCACCGTCTCCGCAGGTCAGCCCGCACTCCCCGAGGAGGCCCGGGCCGAGGCGGGGCACGCGTTGCGCGCCCCCAGCAGGCTGCACGCGTTCAACCGCTACGAGATCAAGTACCTGGTGGACATGGCGCAGGCGGCCGAGCTGCGCGAGGAGATCGAGCAGCGCCTCGATCGCGACCGGCACAGCGGCGACACCGGCTACGGCATCTGGAGCGTCTACTACGACACCAGGCAGCTCCGCTTCTACTGGGAGAAGATCGAGGGGCTGAAGTTCCGCAGGAAGCTGCGGGTGCGCCACTACGGCGACCGGTTCGCCGTCGGCGCGGACACGCCGGTGTTCGTCGAGATCAAACAGCGGGTCAACCGGGTGACGCAGAAACGCCGCGTCCAGTTGCCGTACGCCGACGCGCTCAAGCTGTGCGACGGGCGGCAGATGGTCGAGCACGACCCCTCCCAGCGGGCCTTCCTGGAAGAGGTGCTCGATCTGGTCCTCCGCCTCGACCTGCGAGCCGTGGCCATGACCGGCTACCAGCGGCACGCCTACGTGGGCCGCGACGCCGACGTGGGCCTGCGGGTCACCTTCGACCACCGCGTCCGCGGCCGGGACCGCGACTTCCACCTCGGCGCCGACACCACCAACCGGCTCATCGTGCCGGCCCGCAAGGCGATCGTCGAGGTCAAGGCCAACGAGCGGGTGCCGTACTGGCTGACCGACCTGACCGCCAAGCGCAACCTCCAGGTGGTGCGGGTCTCCAAGTACTGCCAGAGCGTCGAGGCGCACGGCCTGGCACCGCGCTCGATCTTCCACATCCCCGACCACGACCACGACCTCGACCACGATCTCGATCTCGGCCGCGACCGGCCGAGCGTTCTCTCGGAGGCCTGACCCCCCATGGACTTCTCGTTCCAGGACCTGTCCGGCACGTTCAGCGTGGCCGACATCGCGATCGCGATGGCCCTGTCGTTCGTGCTCAGCGCGATGATCGGCTGGGTCTACCGGGCGACGCACCGCAACGTCTCCTACAGCCAGTCGTACGTGCAGACGCTGGTCGTCCTGGGCATGCTGATCTCGCTCATCATGCTGGTCGTCGGCTCGAACATCGCGCGCGCGTTCGCCCTGGTCGGCGCCCTGTCGGTGGTACGGTTCCGCAACGCCATCAAGGAGACCCGCGACGTCGGGTTCATCTTCCTGGTGATGGGGGTCGGGATGGCCGTCGGCACCCGCTTCTACCTGCTCGCGGTCGTCGCGGCGGTGGCGATCTCGCTGATCGTCATGGTCATGCACCGCTTCAACTGGTTCGCGCTGAACGTGCGCCGCCAGGTCGTCAAGGTGCAGGTGCCGTCCGACGACGACTACACGCCCGTCATCCAGGACGTGCTCATCCGGCACACCGACGAGTTCGAGCTGGTCAGCATGGAGTCGATCCGGGCGGGCGCGCTGATGGAGCTGATGTACACGGTCAAGATCAAGAAGGGCAGCGAGCCGTCGGACGTCATCGCGGCCCTGCGCGAGCGCAACCACGGCCAGTCGGTCACCGTCCTGACCGGGTACGACCAGACCGACCTGTGATGAAGCTCAGACATCGCATCCCGGTCCGGCTGCGGCACGACTGGAAGCTGGTCGCGCTGTGCGTGGCGTTCCTGGTGGCGTGCTGGGGCGTGTTCGGCAGCGGCACGATCCGCCCGTACGTCACCACCTCCCGCACCACCGAGGCGCACGTCGCGGTGCAGAACCTGACCGGCTCCCGCGAGCTGTTCGACGCCTCCGCGCCGCACGAGGTGACGCTCACGTTCCGGGACGAGAGCTACCAGGACATGCTGACGGAGTACTTCAAGGACGGCGACAAGAAGTACGTCGAGGCGGACCTGACGATCGACGGGACGAGGATCCCGAGCGTCGGCATCCGGCTCAAGGGCAACTCGACGCTGATGGGCCTGACCTGGAAGGGCCAGTCCCGCCGCCGCGCCGTCCCGAACGGCGGCGACATGCCCGGCGGTGGCGGCATGCCGGGCGGCGGCATGCCGGGCGGCCAGTTCCCTGAGGGCTTCCAGCCTCCAGAGGGGCGGCAGGGCGGGAACGGGCAGGGCGGGAACGGGCAGGGCGGGAACGGGCAGGGCGGCGGTGGACGGCCCGGCGGGTTCGGCGGGTTCGGGGCCGTGCTCAAGGCCGAGGAGCCGGAGAACCTGCCGTGGCTGATCAGTTTCGACGAGTTCGTGGCGGGCCGCCGCTACCAGGGGCACTCGCAGCTCGCCGTACGTCCCGCCGCCGCCCAGTCCTCGACGCTGCTGAACGAGGCGCTGGCGATCTCGATGGTCGGCGCGGCGGGCGAGCCCACCCAGCGCTCGGCCTACACCGCCTTCACCGTGAACGGCCGCGCGTCCGAGCCTCGCCTCCTGGTGGAGTATCTCGACGAGGGGTACGCGGAGAGCCTCGGCCACGGCGTGCTCTACAAGTCCCTGGCCTCCAGCAGCTTCACCTACCAGGGCGAGGACCAGACGTCGTACGTGGACGACTTCAAGCAGGTCAACCTCAAGGGCGAGCGGGACCTGCAGCCCGTCATCGACCTGATCAAGTGGGTGGAGCAGGCGTCGGCCGAGGAGTTCTCGGCGGGGCTGGCCAAGCGCCTGGACGTGGAGTCGTTCGCCCGGTACGTGGCGCTGCAGAACCTGCTGCTGAACTTCGACGACATGGCGGGCCCCGGCCGTAACTACTACCTGTGGTATGACCTCGGCACGAAGCGCTTCAAGGTCATCAGCTGGGACCTCAACTTCGCGCTCAGCGGGGACGCCACGGCCGGGCCCGGCGACACGATCGGCATGGGCTTCGGCGGGAACCGCGGCACGAGAGCCGACCAGCCCGCCCGGGCCGGTCAGCCCACTCCAGCGGGTCAGCCCACTCCAACGGGTCAGCCTCGTCAGCCTGGTCCGCCCGCGCGCGCCGGGCAGGACGGGGCCGGCGGGCCGGGAGGCATGCGGATGGGGCACGCGCTGAAGGACAAGTTCCTCAAGGACGCCGGCTTCAAGAAGCTCTACGAGCAGCAGTACGCCGCCCTGTACCGCGAGCTGCTGGCCGGCGGCACCGCCACGGGGTTGCTGGAGCGGGCGCTGGCGGCGTACGAGCTGAACGCGGGCGCCGACACCGCCAAGGCCAGGCAGGAGGCGGCCACCCTGCGCGAGACCCTGGAGACCCGCGCGAAGGCGCTCAGCTCGCTCGCCTCGTGATCAGCGGCGCGCCCGGAACGCCACGGCGGTCGTGGAGGTGATCGCGGTCACCAGCACGACGGTGAGCAGGACGGTGTTCAGCGGGTTGCGGCGGCGGGCGGGCGGCTCGGC
Source organism: Nonomuraea composti (assembly GCF_012034275.1). Classification (NCBI taxonomy): domain Bacteria; kingdom Bacillati; phylum Actinomycetota; class Actinomycetes; order Streptosporangiales; family Streptosporangiaceae; genus Nonomuraea; species Nonomuraea composti. The sequence continues at coordinate 93,678 of NZ_JAATEP010000031.1, forward strand.
GCGCTGGACGTGCCGCCGGGCCGACGGGGTGCTGCTCGGGGTGGGCGCCGGGCTCGGTGACGGCTGCGCGCGGGGCGGCACCACGGGCGCGACGGCGGGAGGGGCGGCGGGCGGGGCGACTTCCCTGGGCACCGCCCGCGGCTGGCGGCGCGGGCACTCCCCCAGCACGACCCCGCCCGCGCACACGCCGTCGGGGTAGACCGTCACGTGCGGCACCGTCACCTCGGGCGTGGCCCGCCGCTTGGCGCGCGGCATCGAGATCGACACCTTGGGGTCGGGCGAGCGCCGCGTGGACACCCGGGGGACCTTCACGGTGGGCCCCACGGTGACCCGTTTGGGGGGCGCGGGCCGGCGTACGGACACGCGCGGCACGGGCCGCGGCGAGGGCACCCGCCCCACCTTGGGCCCCGGCACCGCCCGCGGCACCGCCCGAGGCACTGCGCGCGGCGAAGGCACCCGCCCAGCCACCGGCACCGCTCCCGGTGACGGCGCCCGCCCAGCCATCGGCACCGCTGCGACCTGCCCGGCCACCGGAACCGCCGCGACCCGCCCGGCCACCGGAACCGCCGCGACCCGGGCGGCCACCACCGGCACTGCCGGCAGCCGCGCGGCCGTCACCGGTGGCGCGGCCGCCCGCCGGGCCATCACCTGCGAGGCGGGGACGTGTGCGGCCATCGCCCGTGGTGCGGGGACCTGTGCGGCCAGCGCCTGCGGCATCGGGCCGGCCATCACCTGTGGCGCCGCGGCCTGCCCGGCCTCTGGGGCGGGCCACCGTTCGAGGTCGGCCGCCGCGAAGCCGGCGGCGGCGGCGGTGAGGGCGAGGGTGGCGGCGAGCAGGAGGGGCGCGCGTCGGACGCCCACGGTCACATCCCCCCGCTGATCCGCGTGAACTCCTGCAGCGCCTCGCGGAACGCCTCGGGCCCCACGGCCAGCGGCCCGTCGAAGGCGCGGGAGATGTCCCACGTCAGGTAGGTGCCGAACCCGATCAGCGCCGCCGTGGCCACCAGCGGCAGCAGTGCCAGCCCCCGGGGCCGGGCCCCGGCCAGGAACGGGAAGACGATGACCAGCACCCCGGTGAGGATGGTGAGCAGCAGCAGCCCGTCGGGTGGCGTGGCGGCGGCGTCGGCGGTGCGCTGGGCGCGGGCGGTGGAGATGGCGCTGATGTGCTCCAGGACGCTCGCCTTGGCGTCCTCCTCCTCGTTGTCGTGCGTCTGCAGGGCGTTGACCCGGGCGCGCAGGTCGTCCATGCGCTCGTCGCCGACGGGGTGCATGTGCCCGCCGGCCATGAGCGGCCACTCGTCCTTGGCCACGAACGCCACGTAGTCGCGCAGCGATCTGCGCACCTCGTCGGGCGCGGAGCCGGGCAGCCCGGACGCGGCCCAGTAGGCGTCGACGGAGGCCTGGCTCTCGGCGTGGGTGTTGAGCCTGGCGGCGTCGGCGGTGGTCCACGGGACGATGATCGCGATGGCGAACACCAGCAGGAACATGGCCGACAACATCGCGCCGGCGTGCGCGGCGGACGGCCCGCTGGGGTCGCGGTCCTCCCCGGCTCCCTTCACCCGCCGGAACACCAGCGCCATGAGCGCCACCGCGCCCATCGCCGCCAAGATCGAGAGTGTGTACGCCACCATGAAGATCTCCCGGATCTCTTTCGGATACGCAGTGTCACATTACTATCACACAGCGCAATGATGGCGTGAGGCCCTGAAAGGTAAAGTCCCGGGCAAGCGCCACGGCCGGGCCCGGCGTCGCGCGGCCCCGTGATCCGCGCGACCCCGGCCCCGGCCGGCAAGCACCGCACCGAGGCGATCGGCAGCGGACACTCCAAAGGCGGAGCCCGCGGCGGACCGCCGGGGAGCCGCCGCCGCGGGCGTGTGAGCGGGCGTCCGATCACCGCGTGGCACAGTCGCGGTGAGCACCGCTACAGGCGCGTCCTCCAAAGAGCGGGGTGACGGGGGTGTGGTGACCGGGACGGCCGCGCATGGCTACGTGCGGGACCGCCCCGGTACGGCCGCCGGACCCGGCGCCGGCATGGCGAGGACCGGCGCGGCGGCGTGGCAGCTGCTCCACGGGGGCCGGCGGACACCCCCTGCGCGGCGAAGACCCGGCCGTCCCTCCGCGAACGGCCTGGAGGTCTCCACCTGCGCCCCTCCCACGGGGGACGCCTCACATCCTGGGGCATTCCCGCTCGAAGCGCTTCAGGGTCCGTCCCAGGGATTACCCCTGGAGCGCGGCGATTCGAGCACGCTCAGCAGCTCCAGCCATCCGTGGAAGGGCTCGGACCGGTCGCAGCCCTCCCGCGTCACCAGCCCGTGGACCCCGTCCGTGCCGTACTCCAGATCGACGATGAACCGCATCAGGCCTCCCGGCTCACCGCGAGCCTAGAAATCCTGCCCCGGGACCGCACCTGGGGATAACCCCTGATTTTCGGGCGGGCTCTGGACACATGGACAGGCATGTCTCCACCGGAGGTCTCGACACGGCCCGCGAACCTGGGATACCCAGGATGCGGAGGGTCGTCATGGCTGAGGCGATCGCGATGTTCGTCGGGCGGGACGCCGAGCTCCGCTGCCTGCGGGAGGAGTTCGAGCGCGCCCGTGCGGGCCTGCCCAGGCTCGTGGTGGTGGAAGGGCCGGCGGGCATCGGGAAGACGACCCTGGTCCACCGGTTCCTGGAGGGGTGCGGGCCGGCGGACGTGCTGTTCACCGATGGTGACGAGGGCGAGAAGCTGCTGCCGTACGGGACGCTGACGAGGTTGTTCGGCGGCCCGGCCGGGCTGCCGGAGCGCCTGACGGAGCTGGGGCTGGGCCTGGCGCCGGGCCCCGACGGCCAGGCGCGGTTGCCCGATTCGCTGGCGGTCCGGGCGGCCCTGCCCGATCCGCTGGCCGTCGGCGCGGCGCTGCCGGACGCGCCGCCGTTCAGGGCGGCGTTGCCGGATCCGCTGGCGGTCGGGGCGGCGCTGCTCGGCGTGGTGACGGAGCGGCAGCGCAGCGAGCCGCTCTGCCTGGTCGTGGACGACGTGCACTGGGCCGACGAGCCGACGCTGCGGGCGCTGACGTTCTGCCTGCGCCGGCTGCGCGTGGACCGGGTGCTGGCGGTGCTCATGCTGCGCGACGCGGCCGCGCTGGCGGGCCCGGAGGGGCTGCTGCGGCTGGTGGCCGCCGACCAGACGCGCCGGCTGCGCCTGTCGGGGCTGGGCGCTCCCGAGGTGGGGGCGATGGTCGGCGAGCTGGGCGGCGCGCCGGTGTCGCAGCGCGGCCTGGCCCGGCTGGTCGAGCACACCGAGGGCGTGCCGCTGCACCTGCGCGCGCTGCTGGAGGAGGTGCCGCCGGCGGCCCTGGACGATCTGGGCCAGCCGTTGCCGGCGCCGCGCTCGTACGGGCTGCTGGTGCTGGGAAAGGTGGCGCGGTGCGGGCCGGCGGCGCGGGAGCTGATCAGCGCGGTGAGCGTGCTGGGCCTGTCGTGCCCGCTGCACCTGGCGGCCAGGGTGGCCGCGGTGGAGGAGCCGCTGCAGGCGCTGGAGCAGGCGGTGCGCGAGGGCGTGCTGCTGGAACGCTCCTCCGCGCGCGGCCCGCTCGCGGCGTTCGCGCACCCTCTGGACCGGGCGGCCGTCTACCGCGACCTCGGCCCGGCGCACCGCTCGGCGCTGCACGCGCGGGCCGCGCTGGTCGCGGAGGGCGAGCAGGCGCGGCTGCGGCACCGCATCGAGGCGGTGGCGGGCCCGAGCCCGGAGCTGGCCGCCGAGCTGGCGGAGCTGGGCCGCACGCAGGTACGGCTGGGCGCGTTCGGCAGCGCGGCCGAGCACCTGAAGGCGGCGGCGGAGCTGTCGGGCGATCCCGCTCCGCTGGCGGCGGAGGCGGTGGAGGCGCTGCTGCTCGACGGGCGGGTGGAGGAGGCGGCCCGGCTGACCGCGAGCCTGCCCGAGCGGGCGCACGCCGCGGTCCGCGGCTACGCGCTGGGCCATCTGGCGATGGTGCGCGGCCAGATCGAGGAGGCGCGCGCGCACCTGGTCACCGCGTGGGAGCGGGCCGGCGCGCCCGAGTCGGGGCTGGCCGCGCGGGCGGCGCAGCAGCTCGCCATGCTCTGCCTGGTCAAGGCGGAGGGCAGGCAGGCGGCCCGGTGGGCGGAGCGCGCCAGGAACTCCCCCGGCTACCGCTTCAGCATCGACTACAACCGGTACACGCTGCTGGCCGGGCTGGGCGTCTCCGGCCAGATCGACGCCGCCCTGGCCGCCACGACGGACCTGCCCGCGCCGTCGTCGGCGTCGATCGCCGAGCTGGACGCGCTGCTCGGCCGCGGGGTGCTGCGCACGTGCAGCGACGACCTGCCGGGTGGGCTGGCCGACCTGTCGGGCGCGGTCGCGGCGTGCGGCGAGCGCTCGGTGCCCTTCCGCATGCTGGCCATGGCGATGCTGGGGCAGGCCGAGTACCGCGCCGGCCGCTGGGACGACGCGGGCCTGCACGCCGAGACCGCCGCCTCGGTGGCCGACGACGCCGACCAGCGGTGGCTCTCGCCGGTCTGCCACGCGGTGGCCGCGCTGGTGCCCGCCGCCCGCGGCGACTGGCCGGCGGCCGAGGCGCACGTGGCGGCGGCCCTGTCGGCGAGCCAGGGCGCGGGCGTGGACGCGGTGGCCTCGCTGGCGTACGCGTGCAGCGCCGCCGCCCACCTCGCCACCGCCCGGGGCGATCACGTCCGCACGGTGGAGGCGCTGGAGCCGCTGGTGTCGGTGAAGGTGCACGACATCGTGTACGAGCCCGGCATCGTGCAGTGGCTCGACCTGCTGATCGACGCCCTGGTGGCCCTCGGCGAGCAGGACCGGGCCGAGCTGCAGCTGGCCGGGATGGAGCGGCTGGCGGGGCGGCGTGGCAGGCGTTCGGCGATGGCGGCGGCGGCCCGCTGCCGGGGCGGCCTGCACGCGGCCCGGCACGAGAACGACCTGGCCGAGGCCGCCTTCACCACCGGCCTGGCCCAGGCGGGCATGGCGGGGCTGCCGTTCGACGAGGCGCGGCTGCGGCTGGCGTACGGGCGGTTCCTGCGCAGGCTGGGCCGGCGCAGGCAGGCGCAGACGCAGCTCGACCTGGGGCTGGCGTTGTTCGCCCGGCTGGGCGCGCTGCCGTACGTGGACCGGTGCGAGCGGGAGCTGAGCGCGTGCGGGCTGCCGCGGGCGGAGTCGGGGGCCGCGCCGCTGCTGCGGCTGACGCCCCAGGAGCAGGCGGTGGCGCGGCTGGTGGCGACCGGGATGACGAACCGGCAGGTGGCCAGGGAGCTGGTGCTGAGCGTGAAGACGATCGAGTACCACCTGGGGAACGCGTTCGCGAAGCTGGGGGTCAGCTCGCGGGTGGCGCTCACCACCAAGATCCAGTCAGGCGCGGACGGCGGCTGAGCGGGACCCCTCGGGTGCCTTCCGGGCGCTGACCGGGGACGATCGGGCGCCGGCAGGGGGCTGACCGGGGTTCCTGACCTTCTGTCGGGCGGCTGGGAAGGAGCGGTTAGGCTGGTGCCGACGATGATCAGGGGGCGTCGTGGACCAGTTCGTGCTGCTCATGCTGGTGGGGCTGGGCGCCCTGGTCACGGTCCCGCTGGGCGAGCGGCTGGGGCTGCCGCCGCCGGTGCTGATGACGTTGCTGGGCATCCTGCTGGCCGTCCTGCCCTTCGTCCCCGACGTGGACGTCCCGCCCGGCATCGTGCTGCCGCTGCTGCTGCCGCCGCTGCTGTACGCGGCGGTGCAGCGCACGTCGTGGCGCCAGTTCGCGGCCAACTGGCAGCCGATCTTCCTGCTGGCCGTGGCGCTGGTGTTCGTGACGACGGCGGCCGTGGCGGGGGCGGCGCACATGCTGGTGCCGGGGCTGCCGCTGGCGGCGGCGGTGGCGCTGGGCGCGCTGGTGGCGCCGCCCGACCCGGTCGCGGCCACGGCGGTGGCGGGCCGGCTGGGGCTGCCCCGGCGCATGGTGTCGCTGCTCGAAGGCGAGGGGCTGTTCAACGACGTGACCGCGATCGTGCTCTACCACGTGGCGATCGCGGCGGTGGTGACCGGCTCGTTCTCCTGGCCGGGGGCGCTGGCCGAGTTCGTGCTGTCGGCGGTGGTGGCCGTGCTGGTGGGGCTGGCGCTGGGCTGGCTGGGCGGGCGGCTGATGACGTTGCTGGGCGACGCGACGCTGCAGGTGGGGCTGTCGCTGCTGGTGCCGTTCGCGGCCTACGCGCTGGCCGACGAGTGGCGCGGCTCGGGCGTGCTGGCGGTGCTGACCAGCGCGTTCTACCTGAGCGATCGCATGTTCGACGCCGACGACGTGTTCGGCAGGTTCGCCTCCACGACGTTCTGGCAGGTCGTGGACACGCTCGTGACCGGGGTGGCGTTCGGGCTGATCGGGCTGGAGCTGCACGCCGTGTTCGGCACCGTGCACGGGCGGCTCGTGACCGTGCTCGGCTGGAGCGCGGCCGTGGTCGCGGTCGTGGTGCTCGTCCGGCTGCTGTGGCTGCTCCCGGCCGCGTGGCTGGCGCGGAAGGTGGGCCGGGGCGGCGACACCGAGGTCCCGCTGAGCTGGCGCGAGACCGTGGTGATGTGGTGGGCCGGCATGCGCGGGGTGGCGTCGGTGGCGCTCGCGCTGGCCATCCCGCTGCGGGCGGACGACGGCACGCCGTTCCCCGAGCGGCCGGTCATCGTGTTCGTCGCGTTCGCCGTCATCCTGACCACGCTCATCGCGCAGGGGCTGACGCTGCCGTGGCTGGTGACGCGGCTCGGGGTCAAGGCCGACACGGCGGCCGAGCGGGAGCTGGAGAAGCGCCTGGCCCTGCGGGCCGCCAAGGCGGCCAAGCGGCGGCTGCGGGAGATCGACGAGGCCGAGGAGCTGCCCGAGGACGTCGTCGAGGTGCTGAGCCGGCGGATGCTCGACCTGGGCTTGCGGATCAGCCCCGAGGTGGCCGACGAGGAGCGGCGGGAGGCGTTCGAGCAGCGGGCGCGGCGGGTCAGGCTGTTGCGGCGGGTGCAGGCGGAGATGATGTCGGCCGCCCGGCAGGCGGTGCTGGAGGCGCGGCGCGACCCCAGCGCCGACCCGGTGGTGGTGTCGCGGGTGCTGCGGCAGCTCGACGCCAGAAGCCTGCGATGACCCGGGCTGTCAATGCTCCAAGGTACGTTCGGGGCACCCTCAAGCGAGTGACGGTGTGTGACGGTTCGCGGCAAAGGGTAGTCAATAGACATGCTGCGTATCGGCACGTGGAGGTCTCCCGCGTCGGTCGATGTCATCGCCTGCGGCTGGCACGACGACGGTCCCGGCCCGCTCGGCACGGGCATCAAGCTCATCTACGACATGTCAGGCCCGGCACCGCACCTGCCCGGGCTCAAGGTCGGCGCCCTGGTCGCACGGAGCACGGAAGAGATCGCCGAGCTGCTGGTGCAGGGCATGGACGTCGTCCTCACCGCGCCCGGCGGCTGCCCGGCCGCGCCGGTGGTGGCGGCCGGCATCTGGCACTACGGCTGGACGCGCCACGATCGCGGGGCCCTGGCCGGGGCGACGGTGGCGGGGCTGGCGCTGGCGGCGCAGCCCGGCCCGTGCGTGGTGGAGATCTGGCGCGACGGGCGCAGCTCGCTCGACGGCGACGTGACGGCGGCGGCGGTCCGCGCCGACCTGGCCGACCGCTTCGCCGGCGGCCGCTACCGCACGCCCGAGGTGACGGTGCCGCTGGAGTCGGTACGGCTGAGCCAGGTGGCGCCCAGCCGCGTCCGCATCGCGCTGGCCGCCGCCATCTGACCGGTCCCGCGACGGTGACAGTGGGCGGTGCGACGAAAAGGCGCGCCGTCTTGGTGGTCCACGACGAATCCGCACGCCCCGCCATGGCATAACGTCGCAGGGGATCGTGACGGAAAGGGCGGGCTGTGGTCGAGGTCAGAGAACTCCACGAGATGGCGGAGCTCGAACGCGTGGACGCGCTGTTCGACGACATCTGGCAGTTCGGCCCCGGCGCGCCGCCCATCACGATCGAGCTGATGCGGGCGCTGTCGCACGCGGGCGGCTACGTCGCCGGCGCCTTCGACGGCGAGCGCCTGGTCGGCGCCTCGGCGGGCTTCCTGGCGGCCGGCCGCGCGCTGCACTCGCACGTCACGGGCGCGACCCTGCGCGGCGCCGGGCTGGAGCTCAAGCTGCACCAGCGCCGCTGGGCCCTGGAGCGCGGGCTGGAGCGCATCACCTGGACCTACGACCCGCTCGTGCGCCGCAACGCGCACTTCAACCTGGCCAAGCTGGGCGCCCGGCCGGTGGAGTACCTGCCGTGCTTCTACGGGGTCCTCGACGACGCGATCAACCAGGGCGACGAGACGGACCGGCTGCTCGCCTCCTGGCCGCTGGCCGGGCCGCCCGTGCGGGCCGATCGTCCTGTTCCGGATGACGCGGTGGTGGCGCTGGCCGACGAGGGCGGGCGGCCGGTGACGGCGTCCGTGGCCGGTGCCCGTACGGTGCTGGTGGCGGTCCCCGAGGACGTCGAGGGGCTGCGGCGGGCCGACCCAGGCGCGGGCAAGGCGTGGCGGCACGCCGTCCGCGAGGTGCTCGGGGGTCTGATGGCGGAGGGCCACACGGTCACGGGGTTCTCCGGGAAGCGGTACTACGTAGTGGAGAGAGCGTGAAGATCACTGGAGTCGAGCTGCGGCGGATCGCGATGCCGCTGGTGGCGCCGTTCCGCACCTCGTTCGGCACGGAGACGGCCCGCGACGTGCTGCTCGTGCGGGTCGTGACGCCCGACGCGGAGGGCTGGGGCGAGTGCGTGGCCATGTCCGAGCCGCTCTACTCCTCCGAGTACGTGGACGGCGCCGCCGAGGTGATCCGCCGCTTCCTGCTGCCCGCGCTGCCGAAGAACGTCGGCGCGTACGACGTGGGCCGCGCCCTGGAGCCGATCAAGGGGCACCGCATGGCGAAGGCGGCGCTGGAGACGGCGGTGCTCGACGCGCAGCTCAGGGCGTCGGGCGAGTCGTTCGCCCACTTCCTCGGCGCGGCCAGGACGCGCGTGCCGTGCGGGGTGTCGGTCGGCATCATGGACTCCGTCCCGCAGCTCTTCGACGCGGTCGCGGGCTACCTCGACGAGGGGTACGTCCGGATCAAGCTGAAGATCGAGCCCGGCTGGGACGTCGAGCCGGTCCGGGCCGTGCGCGAGCGGTTCGGCGACGACGTGCTGCTCCAGGTCGACGCGAACGCCGCCTACTCCCTGACCGACGCGCCCCGCCTGGCCCGGCTCGACGCGTTCGACCTGCTGCTGATCGAGCAGCCGCTCGCCAACGACGACCTGGTCCAGCACGCCAAGCTGGCGCAGCGGATCAGGACGCCCATCTGCCTCGACGAGTCGATCGAGTCGGCCGAGCACGCCGCCGCCGCGATCGCGCTCGGCTCCTGCTCGATCGTCAACATCAAGCCGGGCCGGATCGGCGGCTACCTGGAGGCGCGCCGCATCCACGACCTGTGCCGGGCCAACGGCGTCGCCGTGTGGTGCGGCGGCATGCTGGAGACGGGCCTCGGCCGGGCGGCCAACGTGGCGCTGGCCGCCCTGCCCGGCTTCACCCTGCCCGGCGACACCTCGGGCTCGCGCCGCTACTTCGCGACCGACGTGACCGAGCCGTTCGAGCTGGTGGACGGCCACCTGGAGGTGCCTGCGGGGCCGGGGCTCGGGGTCGAGCCGATCCCGTCCGTGCTGGACGAGGTGACGACCGCCACGGAGTGGATCACCCTCTGAGCCTCGGGACCGCGGCCAGCAGGGCCCGCGTGTACTCATGGGCGGGCTCGCCGACGACCTGCTCGGCGGGCCCCGCCTCGACCAGCCGGCCCCGGTGCATGACGGCGACGACGTCGGCCACGTACCGGACGACGGCCAGGTTGTGCGAGATGAACACCATCGTCAGCCCCAGCTCGTCGCGCAGCCCCCGGATCAGGTTGAGCACGGCCGCCTGCACGGACACGTCCAGCGCGCTGGTGATCTCGTCGGCGACGAGCAGGCCGGGGTCGCCGCCGAGCGCGCGGGCGATCGCGACCCGCTGGCGCTGGCCGCCCGAAAGCTCGCGCGGGTAGCGGCCGGCCAGCTCGGCGGGCAGCCGGACGAGCCCGAGCAGCCGCTCGACCTCGCCTGGCCCGGCGCCTTCCGCGATCGTGCGGGCGACGGTCATGCGGGGGTTCAGCGACGCGTACGGGTCCTGGAAGACCATCTGCGTGCGGCGCGCGCCCTCCACCGTGCCCGTGTGGGGCACGAGCCCGCACATCGCCCTGGCCAGCGACGACTTGCCCGACCCCGACTCGCCGACGAGGCCGACGATCCGGCCGTCCGGGATCTCCAGCGTGACGTCGTCCACGGCGGTGAAGCGGCCGTAACGCACGCTCAGGTTCCTGATGATCATCAAGCCTCCCAGCAGGCGACCCGGTGCCCGGCGCCGCGGGCGGCGAGCTCGGGCCGGTCGCTCTCGCATCGTGCGGTGGCCAGGGCGCAGCGCGGGGCGAACGCGCAGCCCGGGCCGGCGTCCGCCGGGCCCGGCTGCGCGCCGGGGATGCCGGCCAGCGGCCGCTCGCGGTCGGTGTCCAGGTCGGGCAGCGAGGCGATGAGCGCCTTCGTGTACGGGTGCGCGGCCCCGCCCGCCAGCCGGCCCGCGGGCAGCTCCTCCACGACGCGCCCCGCGTACATGACCACGACCCGGTCGCACAGCTCCCCCACCACGGCGATGTCGTGGGAGATGAACAGGGTCGCCGCGCCCGTCTCGTCCACCACCTCGCGCAGCAGCCGCAGGATCTGCCGTTGCACGGTCACGTCCAGCGCGGTCGTGGGCTCGTCGGCGACGATCAGGCGCGGCGTCCCCATGAGGCCCATGGCGATGACGGCGCGCTGCCGCATGCCGCCCGACAGTTCGTGCGGGTGCCGCCCGGCCAGCCGCTCCGGCTCGGGCAGGTGGACGTGACCGAGGCGGTCCACGGCGCGTCGGCGGGCCTCGGCGCGGCTCGCGCCCTCGTGCACCACGGCCACCTCGGCGAGCTGCCCGCCCACCTTGAGCGCCGGGTTGAGCGCGGCCAGCGGGTCCTGGAACACCATGGCGAGCGCGGTGCCGAGCTCCCGGTCCGACAGCGTGGCGACGTCCCGGCCGGCGAGCCGCAGCGCCCCGTACGTGACCGTCCCCGGGTACGGCACCAGCCCGCCGATGGCGGCGGCGGTCAGGCTCTTGCCGCTGCCCGACTCGCCCACCAGGCCGACGATCTCACCGGGCGCCACGCTCAGGGACACCTGCCGTACGGGAGTGAGGCCCCCGGGGAAGGCGACCGTCAAATCCCGCACCTCCAGCACCGCGCCGGGGTCCGGCTCGCCGGGCGGCGCGGCAGCCGGGGCCGGGGCCGGCGCACCGGTCGCGGAGGTACGGGCGGCGGCCCTGGCCAGGGCGTCGCCCAGCAGGTTGAAGCCGATCCCGGCCAGCGCGATCGCGGCGGCCGGGCCGAGCGCCACCTCCGGCGTGACGTAGATGCGCGGGAACCCGTCGAACAGCAGCCGCCCCCAGTCGTACTGTGGCGGCTGCACGCCGAGCCCCAGGAACGACATGCCCGCCAGGCCGAGCAGCGCGCCGCCGAACGCCTGGGCGAGGTTGAGTATGAGCGGCTCGGCGATGTTCGGCAGCACGTGCCTGGTCAGGATGCGGCGGCGGGGCACGCCCAGCATGCGGGCCGCCGCGACGTAGTCCGCCCCCGCGACCCGGGCGGCCAGCGTCTGCGTGAGCCGGGCGAAACCGGGCGCGATGGCCGCCCCGATCCCGAGCACCGCGCCGCGCGCCCCCAGCCCGGTCACGACCGCCGTGAACATCGCCAGCAGCAGCCCGGGGAACGCCACCAGCGCGTTGACCGTGGCCGTGACCAGCCGGGCGGCACGCCTGGGCAGCACCGACGGCAACGTCCCCAGCACGACGCCCGCGGCGGCGCCGACGAGCGTGGCGGCCAGGGCCAGCAGCAGCGAGTAACGCCCGGCCACCAGCACTCTGGCCAGCAGGTCGCGCCCCAGGTTGTCGGTGCCCAGGGGGTGCTCGGGGCTCGCGCCCTGGAGGATGGCGGCGGCGTCGATCCGGCCGGCGGCCTCCCCCCAGACGAGCGGCCCCACGACGGCCAGCGCCACCATCCCGGCCACGATCACCACCCCGCCCACCCCTGGCGCGCCCAGCCGCCCGACCCACCGAGGCCGTCCCGCGCGGGCCCGCGGCGGGCTTGACGACACCGGCCCGTGCCCATGGGGCGCGCTCGCGAGCGGCGAGCCGGGCACGGGCGGCGTGCCCGGCTCGGGAGACGTGCCCGGCTCGGGAGACGTGCCCGGCTTGGGCGGCGTGCCCGACACAGGCGACATGCCAGGCAGAGGCGACATGCCGGGCACAGGTGGGTCGGTGCTGGGGGGTGGGGTCATCATGCCTCCTTGATCGCGGACGTCGGGTCGAGCGCCCCGAGTGCCAGATCGACCGCGAGGTTCACGACCAGCACGATCGCCCCGTAGGCGAGGATCACGCCCTGGGCCACCGGATAGTCCTTCTGCGTGATCGACTCGACGATCTTCAGGCCGAGCCCCGGCCAGGCGAACACGTACTCGACCAGCACCCCGCCCGCGATGAGCGAGGTCAGCAGCAGGCCGCCGACGGTCAGGGTGGCGGTGAGGGTGTTGGGCAGCACGTGCCGCAGGTGCAGCCGCCCGCCGGGCAGCCGTTTGGCGCGGGCCAGCCGCACGTAGTCCTTGCCCAGCTCGCGCAGCGTCTCCACGCGCGAGATGCGGGCGATCATGGCGGCCGGTCCGATGGCGAGCGCGACGACGGGCAGCACGTACGTGGCGGGCCCGGCCATGCCGGCGGGCGGGAACCAGCCGAGCCCGATGGCGAGCACGGCGACGAGCCCGATGGCGTACAGGAACTCGGGCAGGGCCACGGCGGCGCCGGTGGCGGCGCTGAAGGCGAGGTCGGTGCCGCGGTTGCGGCCGTTCTCGGTGCGGACGGCCGCCCACATGCCGAGGGGGACGGCCACGATCAGGGCGAGGGCGGTGGCGAGGAGGGCCAGGGCGAGGGTGTTGGGCAGGCGGGTCAGGATGACGTCGCCGACGGGCTCCCCCGTCAGAAACGATGTCCCGAAATTTCCGGACAGGACGCGGGCGGCGTACGTGAAAAGCTGCTCCGGCAGCGGCCGGTCGAGCCCGAGCGCCGCCCGCCGCGCCTCCACCAGCTCCACGGGCGCGGCCGGCCCCAGCGAGGTGCGCACCGGATCGCCGGGAATGAGATGCACCATCGCGAACGACGCCACCATCAGCACCACGAGCGACACCAGGAACCGCACCACCCGCCGCACCCCGGCGCGGGCGCCCACTCAGCCGCCCTGCCCGAGCCGGATCGACGTGGCCACGAACAGCCCGCCGACCTGCTCGTACGTGGCGCCCTTGGCCGCCTGCAGCACGGTCGTCTCCGTCACCGGCACCAGGTCCGCGCTCTCGAACAACGCCGACTCGGCCTCCAGCCACTGCGCGCAGCCCTCGGCGGCCGGTTTCAGGCTGGCCTCGGCGACGAGCTTCTCGTACCGGTCGTTGGAGACGTGCGCGAAGTTGGCGCCCTTGGGGGCGGCCGGGCCGGACAGGAAGCCGACGAGCTGGCTGGGCAGCGGGACCCCGATGGGCAGCCAGACGACGTCCCAGTCCTGGGTGGCGTTCAGGGATTCCGACAGCTTGGTGTCGATGACGCCGTTCAGCTTCACCTCGGCCCCGGCCTGGCGCCAGGCGGCGGCCAGGTACTCGGCGGCGGCCTGCGTGCCGGCGCCGCGCGTGGTCGCGTACAGGTAGCGCAGGGTCAGCCGCCTGCCGTCCTTGACCCGCACGCCGTCGGGGCCCGCCCGCCAGCCGGCCGCGTCGAGCGCCGCGGCGGCGGCCGCCGGGTCGTGGGCGGGCACGTGCCCGGTGACGGTGTCGCCCTGGCAGGGCCGTGGCGGCAGGACGAGGCCCGTGGGCGTCTTGCCGGTGCCGCTGGAGGCGATGCCGGCCAGCTCCTTCAGGTCGACGGCCTGGGTGAGGGCCTTGCGGACGGCCGGGTCGGCGGTGGGGCGGTCCTCGCCCTGGTGGTAGAAGAACTCGCCGTTGGCCTCCGAGACGGCCTTCTTCCCGATGCCGGGCGTGGCCTCCAGGCGGGCGCGGTCGGGGCCGTACAGGGTGGCGCCGTTGATGGTGCCGGAGATGAGCAGGTTCGCGGCGGTCTGCTCGTTCGGTACGACCTTCAGCACCACGGTCTCCGGCGCGTCCTTGATGGTGGAGCCGGGCCGGCCCCAGGCGTACTCGCGGCGCACCTTGAACGTGTAGTGGTCACCCGGCACGGCCTCCGTGAGCTTGTAGGGGCCGCTGCCGGAGGTGCCGCGGGCCAGCAGCGAGCGGTCCTTCAGCCCCTTGCCGCACACCACGAAGATCAGCCGGGTGCTCTCCAGGATGAAGCTGAACGGCTTCGGCATCGACAGCGTCACCGTCCCCGCCGCGTCGTCGGCCGTGGCCTTCATGCCGGTCGGCATCAGCACGCCGTAGATGGGCGACTTGGCGGCCGGGTCGGCGATGTGGTTGACGCTCGCGGCCACGTCGGAGGGCGTGACGGGGGCGCCGTCGGAGCAGGTGGCGTTCTTGCGCAGGGTGAATGTGACCTTGTCCGGCTCCACCGCCCACTTCTCCGCCAGGCCCGGCACCACCTTGCCGTCGGCCGTGACGCCGGTCAGGGTGTCGTAGGCGAGCGAGAGCGTCGTGATGGTGACGCCCAGCACGCCCGTCGCCGCGTCCAGGACGCCCGGGTCGGACGGGAGCGCGTACGTGAACGTGCCGCCCCCGGCCGGCGCGGCGCCCCCTCCTCCCGTTCCTCCGCAGGCGGCGGCGAGCAGGGCGAGCGCGGTCAGGGCCGCCGCGCGTGGTGTTCTCATGTGGCTCTCCAGGCAGCGTGGGGGGAGAGCACCACCCTTGCCGCTCGGCGGGGCCCGTTCTTCGTGCCCGGTCACGAAAAAGCCGGGCGCGCTAGTGCCGGCGGCCGAAGATCCGGAGCTGGAGCTGCACGGTGAGGCGGGCGTCGGGGTCGTCGAGATCGAGGCCGCCGATCTCGGCCAGGCGCTTGAGCCGGTAGCGGAAGGTGTTGGGGTGCACGTGCACGCGGGCGGCGGCCACGCTCACGTCGCCGAACGCGTCGAGATACGCCTCCAGCGTCGCGGCCAGCTCGGTGCCGTGCTCGGCGTCGTGGTCGAGCAGCCTCCGGTAGGGGCCGGTCGGCGCCTGCTCCTCGGCGGCGGCCACGTCGGCGACCTGGAGCAGCAGCGACTCGAAGTGCACCTCCGAGTATCCGGCGGCCCGGCCCGCCACGCCCCGGGTGCGCAGCACGCGCAGCGCCCGGTCGGCGTCGGCCCGCGACCGGGCGACCTGGGCAAGACTCAGCGCCAGGCGGCCGACACCGATGTTGGCGGCGTGCCGGGGGCCGACCCTGGCCAGGAAGCTCTCGGCCACCCGCACGGCCCTGGCCTCCTCGTCGCCGCCTGGGGTCATGGGCAGCACCGCGTACGCGACCGAGCCGACGAGCGCGGCGGCGGCCTTGGGGTGGATCGCGGCGACGTGCAACGCCAGCGCGTCACAGAAGCGCTGCCGATCGCTCTCGGCCCGCGCGCTCTCGGCCGCGTGATCGGCCCCCTGCTCGGCCACCTGGCCGCCGGCCCCCCGGACGCCACCTCCGCCCGCACTCCGGGGCACGCCCTCACCGGCGCCTCCGCCCGCCCTTCTGCCGGCGCCCCCGCCGCGGCTGCGGGTCGCGCTCGGGGTGGCGGAGGCGGTGACGGAGGTAAGCGCGGTGGCGGAGGTACCGGTAAGGGCGGAGACGGAGGCGGTCGCGGAGGCGCCGGTGAGGGCGAAGGCGGTGGCGGAGGGTGGGGTGGCGAGCTGGGCGGCCAGGACGCACAGGCGGGTGGTGGCGATGCCGAGCCGGCCGGCCGCCTCCGCCGCGTCCGCGCCCCCGGCCAGGACCGTGGACAGCAGGTCGGCGCGCAGCCGGCGCTGGGTGTCGGCGCCGGCCCGCTCGTGCAGCAGCCGCAGCGCCACGATCTTGGCGGCGTCGGACAGTGCCCGCCGCCGCTGCGCGTTGAGCGGGTCGCGCACGGCCACCCAGATCGAGCCGAGGATCTCGTCGCCCGCCCGCACCGCGACGGCCTCCCGGTTGATCGGGCTGCCGTCGTCGAGCTCGATGTGGATCGGCTCCTGGCTCTGGTAGAGCCGCTTGAAGACGCCCTGCTCGTCGAGCAGGCGCAGGTAGCGCTCGGGCACCTGGCGGCCGAGCACGGTCTCGACGCGGCCCCGGTCGGCTTCGTCCTGGCGCCCCGAGTAGGCGAGGACGCGGGAGGAGCGGTCCTCGATCGTGACGGGCGCGTCGAGCAGCGCGCACACGGCGTTGGCCAGCGAGAACAGGTCGCCGTGCGCGCCCTCGCCCGGCTCGGCCAGCTCCCCCTCGGCCAGCAGCGAGCGCAGCAGCGCCGCCACCTGCGCCCAGGAGGCGGCCCTGGTCAGGCCGAGCACGGCGACGCCGGTCTCCCGCACGGCGGCGCGTACCCGCTCGTCCACGTCGACCGGCAGCTTGACCACGACGCCCGCCGCGTGCGGGGCGCGGGCGAGCAGCCCGCAGATGTCGGCCGCGCCCTGGACGCCGACGGCGAGCAGCATCGTGCCCGCGGGCACGATCAGCTCGTCGAGCGGGTCGTAGATGTGCACGCCGGTCACCTCGGCGTCGAGGCCGCCGGGCGAGGCGGCCACGTCGAGGACGGTGGTGCCCAGGTCGTGGATGATCCGCCCGAGACTGGCGCGTGGGCGGTCCCTCATGGCATCAAGATAGTCCACGCCGCGCCCCGCCCGGACGGGACAGCTCAGGGGTGGCGGGCGGTCAGCCGGCCTTGGGAGTGGCGCGGGCGCCCATGTGCACGTACGGGGAGCCGTCGGGCAGCTCGTAGAAGACGGCGGACATCCAGTCGGGCGAGCCGCCGAGCTTGAACAGGAACGTGTCCTGGTCCACGGGGACCATCGGGCTCTCCTCCGGCGGCTGCAGGGCGGCCAGCGCCCCGGTGGCCTCATACCGCAGCCACGGCTCGCCGTCCCTGACGGACACCGTGATCAGGGCGCCGGCCCGCTCGTAGCGGCCCGCGTGGCGGGCGAGGTCCACCTCGGCAGGTGTCGCGGGCGGGACCGGCGCGGGCGGCACGGTGAGGCCGTCGAGCTCGGCGAACAGCTCGGCGCCGAGCGCCCGCGTGAAGGCGTTGGCGTGGCCGCCGTTGGCGGCGGCGCAGACGACGGTGCCGGTCTCGGGCACGACCCAGAGGATGGCGTGCTGGCCGATGGTGTTGCCGGCATGGGAGATGACGCGCTTGCCGTCCCATTCGTCCACGATCCAGCCGAGACCCCACTGCCGGCCGAGGCCGTCCGGGTTGGGGACGTCCACCTGCGGCTCCCACATGGCGCGGGGGTCGTCGAGCAGGCCGCCCTCCAGGTGGGCCCGCCCGAAGGCCACCACGTCGGCCGGGCGGGCGCAGATGAGACCCGCCGGCCCCATGCCGCGCATGAGCCCCCACTGCGGGGCGGGCGCGCCGTCCACGTGGCCCATCGCGGCGCGGAAGCGCAGCACGTCCTCGGGCAGGGTCCAGGTGTGGGTGAGGCCGAGCGGCTCGGCGATCTCCTCGCGGATCAGGTCGTCCCAGCGCTTGCCCGCCAGCTTCTCCGCGACGCGGCCCGCGATGACGAACCCGGAGTTGCAGTAGGAGTGGGTGACGCCGAGCGGGTGGTTCTGGGCCAGGTCGGCGCACGCCTCGACGTACTTGGCCACGCAGTCGTCGCCGCGCCCGGTGTCGAGGAACAGGTCGCCGTCGATGCCGCTGGTGTGCGTGAGCAGGTGGCGGATCGTGACGGTCTTGCTGACCTCGGGATCGGCCACCTGGAAGCCCGGCAGCACCTCGGCGACCGGGGTGTCGAGGGTGAGCCTGCCCCGCTCGATCTCGCGCATGAGCAGGGTGGCGGTCCACACCTTGGTGACCGAGCCGATCTGGAAGAGGCTGTCGGTGGTCGCCTCGACGCCGGTGGCGACGTTCAGCGTGCCGGCCGCGGCCTCGTGCAGCTCCCCTTCGTGCAGGTACGCCAGCGCCGCGCCGGGCACCTCGTACTCGGCGATCAGCTCCGCGAGCCGCCGGCCCATTGCTCCAGCCACGCGATCATCCTTTCGTTGTAGTCGTAGCGGTGTGAGGGCCGGCCGCCGCCCTGGAACAGGTGACTGGCCCCCGGGTAGCGCACGAGCTCGACGGGCACCCGGCGCTCGCGCAGCGCGGCGAACCACTGCTCCGACTGGCCGACGGGGCAGCGGTCGTCGCTCTCGCCGTGCAGGAGGAGAGTGGGCGCGGTGACCTCGCCCACGTGGGTGAGCGGCGACTGGGCGGCCAGGTCGCCGGGGCACTCGTACGCCTTGAGCGCGAGCCCCATGTCGGACGTGCCGCTCATGCTGGTGAGATCGGTGACGGCGCCGCCGGCCACGGCCGCCTTGAACCGGCCGGTCACGCCGGTCAGCCAGCACGTCATGTAGCCGCCGTAGCTGTAGCCGGTGACCGCCAGCCGCTCGGGGTCGGCGACGCCCTCCGCGATCAGGGCGTCCACGGCGGCCAGGAAGTCCTGCGTGTCGGCGAGCCCCCACGCGCCGACGGCGGCGGTGTAGAACGCCTCGCCGTAGCCGTCGCTGCCGCGCGGGTTGATCGCGAGCACGGTCCAGCCGCGGGCGGCCAGGACCTGGCGGTAGACGCGGAAGGCGTCGAGCACGGGGGCCCAGGCGTTGTGGGGGCCGCCGTGCACGTCGAGCAGGAGCGGGCCGGGGGCGGTGGCGTTCGCGTCGCGCCAGACGAAGCCCTCGATCTCGGTGCCGTCGGGGGCGGTGAACATGCGGCGTTCCGGCACGTACAGGTCCACCCCGGCGGGCGCGTGGTCGGTGAGCCGCCGCGCGGTCGTCGCGCCGGGCTCCAGCAGGTAGATGTCGCCGGCGCTGCGCGGGGTCGCGGCCACGTACGCGACGCGCCCGGCCGCGGTGCTCGCCCCGGCGACGCCGACCTCCTCGGGCACGATCTTCGCCGCGAGCTCGTCGCCCCTGATCCGGTACAGGTGGGTGTGGCCGCCGTCGCGGGCGCAGAACACGAGGTCGTCGCCGAGCAGGGCCGGGGAGGCGCCCGGGTAGCCGGGGTGGCCGGTCATCACGTTGCGGTCGAGGCCCGTCTCGATCTCGGCGGCGCCGTCGGGGCCGAGCGCGTACAGGCGGACGTGCCCGACGGGGCCGCCCTTCAGCGCGGCGGCGACCAGCCGCCCGCCGAGCCACCACACGCCGCCGACCAGCAGCTCCGGACCGCTCAGCCGCTCAAGCTCACCCCCGGACGCGGGCTCGGAGGCGGGCTCTGACGCGAGCCCGGCGACGGGCGCACGTAGCGGCTCGGGAAGCGTGACGCTGTAGGCGGCGCCGCCCGGCCGCAGGTCGCGGTCGGCGTCGAGGTCGGTCACGAACGCCAGCCGCGTCCCGTCCGGCGACCACGACGGCTCGCCCGCGTGGAAGTCGCCCTCGGTGACCTGGACGCTCTCCCCCGAGGCGACGTCCACCACGAAAAGGTGCGTGGTGACCCCGCGCAGCAGCCCGCTCCCGTCGGCCTTGTAGTCGAGCCGCCGCACGACGACGGGCGCGTCCAGGTCGGGCGCGGGCCCGGCGGGGCCGGCGTAGGCGATCCGGGTGCCGTCCGGCGACCAGCGGGCGGGCCCGGCGCCGAGCGGCGCGTCCGTCACCGCGTACGGCTCGCCGCCGTCCATGGGCAGCAGGTGGAGCTGCGGCCGCCCGTCCACGGGCCGCAGGAACGCCAGCGTGCGCCCGTCGGGCGACCAGCGGGGCGCGCTGCCCCGGGCCAGCCGGCGCGGCTCGGCCCCGGGCGCGGCCAGCCAGATCTCGGTCCGGTTCTCGTCGGCCGCCACGTCGGTGGTGGTGAGCGTGTACGCGACCGCGCCGCCGTCGGGGCGCAGCGCCGGATCGGCGGGCACGGCGAAACGGTGGAGATCGTCCAGACCCATGGGTGGCAGGTGCGCTGGCATATCCGCACCGTAGGGCATACTCACCGGGTCTGCTTCGGTCTGCCGGACGAACGGCGGCCCCCGCGTTGTGCCACCCGCCAACCGGGTCGAGGACAATGTGGGTGAGGACGTTAAGGTGTGAAGATCCTCCGCCGGTTTCGGCACCTCACTTCCCGAGGTACGCGGCGTTCGCGAGATTGGATGGTCAACGATGGTTGGCAAGCCGGAACGGCAGGTGGCCGTGTTCGGTGCCGGGTACATCGGTCTGGTGACCGGTGCCTGCCTCGCCGAGCTGGGGCACCGGGTGGTGGTCCGTGACATCGATCCTGAGAAGGTCGCCCTGTTGCGCTCCGGCGACGTGCCGATCTACGAGCCGGGCCTCGGCGACATGATCGTCAGGAACAAGGAGCGGCTGACCTTCACCCTGGATCTGGGGGAGGCGCTCGACGGCGCCGAGATCGCGTACGTGTGCGTCGACACCCCGCCCTCGGCCTCGGGCGATGCGGACCTGTCGCGCATCTGGGCGGTGGTGAGGTCGCTGGAGGGCGCCACGCACCTGAAGGCGGTGGTGGTCAAGTCGACCGTGCCGGTCGGCACCGGCGCCCGGGTGCGTTCCGCGCTCGACGCGGCGGGCCTGGCGCACGTCGGCTACGCCGCCAACCCCGAGTTCACCGCCGAGGGCCGCGCGGTCACCGACTTCATGCGGCCCGACCGCATCGTCATCGGCGCGAGCGACGAGGCGACCGCGCAGCTCATCGCCGACCTGCACGACGGCGTCGAGGGCCCGGTCGTGGTGATGGACGTGCGCTCGGCCGAGATGGTCAAGCTCGCCTCCAACGCGCTGCTCGCCACCAAGATCAGCTTCATCAACGAGATCGCCACCCTGTGCGAGAAGACCGGCGCCGACGTCGAGGAGGTGGCCCGCGCGGTCGGCCTCGACCATCGCCTCGGCCCCCACTTCCTGCGCCCCGGCATCGGCTGGGGCGGCTCCTGCTTCCCGAAGGACTCCGAGGCGCTGCGGCAGCTGGCCAGCAACACCGGCTACCACCTGCAGCTGCTGTCGGCCGTCATCGAGGTCAACAACCTGCAGAAGCGGCGGGCGATCCAGAAGCTGAAGGACGAGCTGGGCACGCTGGCGGGCATGCGGGTGGCGCTGCTCGGGCTGACGTTCAAGCCGGGCACCGACGACATGCGCGAGGCGACCAGCACGGTGCTGGCCTCGCGGCTGCTGGCCGAGGGCGCCGAGGTGCGCTGCTGGGACCCGATGGCCCGGCCCGGCGAGGTCGAGCCGTGGGTCTCCACCACCCGCCACGCGACGCCGGAGGAGGCGATGGCGGGGGCCGACGCGGTGATCCTGGTCACCGAGTGGCCGCAGCTCAAGGAGGTCGACTGGGCGCGGGCGGGCGCGGCGATGCGGCGGCCGGTGCTCTTCGACGGCCGTAACCTGCTGGATCCGGCGGCGATGCGGGCGCTCGGCTACACGTACATGAGCGTCGGCAGGCCGTAACCCCCCTCGCGGAATAATCCGTTGCGGTGCGGTGCTGATGACCGCACCATGTTCCTCATGTTCCCGTACGCGCGCCTCGCGACGCCCGCAGCCTCGCTGCTGGGCTCGTTCGCGTGCGACGGCCTGGAGCGCTGACCTCTCCTCGTGAATCCCGGGTGACCCGGCGGGGGGAGGTCGACGACCCTGACGGGTCACCGAAGATCCAGGTTCTGGGAAAGGGAACCGATGGCCAAGCAGGCCTACGTACGCAACAAGCCGCATCTCAACATCGGCACGATGGGGCACGTCGACCACGGCAAGACCACGCTGACCGCCGCGATCACCAAGGTCCTGGCGCAGCGCGGGCAGGCCACGTACACGCCGTTCGAGCGGATCGACCGGACGCCGGAGGAGGCGTCCAGGGGCATCACGATCAACATCTCGCACGTCGAGTACGAGACCGCCACCCGCCACTACGCGCACGTGGACATGCCGGGGCACGCCGACTACGTGAAGAACATGATCACGGGGGCGGCGCAGCTCGACGGCGCGATCCTCGTCGTGTCCGCGCACGACGGCATCATGCCGCAGACCAGGGAGCACGTGCTGCTCGCCAAGCGGGTCGGCGTCGAGCACCTGGTCGTCGCCGTCAACAAGGCCGACGGCGCCGACCCCGAGCTGACCGACCTGGTCGAGCTGGAGCTGCAGGACCTGCTCGCCGAGCACGGCTACCAGGGCGTCCCGATGGTGCGGGTGTCCGGGCTGCGGGCGCTGGAGGGCGACCCGGTCTGGACGGCGTCCGTCGAGGCGCTGCTCGACGCGGTGGACACGCACATCCCCGTGCCGGTGCGGTACGTGGACGCGCCGTTCCTGATGCCGGTCGAGAACGTGCTGACGGTCACCGGCCGGGGCACGGTCGTCACCGGCGCCATCGAGCGGGGCACGGTGCGGGTCGGCGACCCGGTCGAGGCGGTCGGGTTCGGCGACGGGTTCTCCGCCGTCGTGACGGGGGTGGAGACGTTCGGCAAGACGATGGAGCGCGGCGAGGCCGGCGACAACGCCGCCGTGCTGCTGCGCGGGGTGCGGCGCGAGCAGGTGCGGCGGGGCATGGTCCTGGCCGCGCCGGGCACGCAGCACGCCCGCGACCGCTTCACCGCCCGGGTCTACCTCCTGACGCCGGAGGAGGGCGGGCGGCGGCGGCCCATCACGTCGGGGTACCGGCCGCAGTTCTACCTGCGGACCACCGACGTGCCGGGCGAGCTCGTCCTGCCGAGCGCCGACGCCGTGCCGGGTGAGACCGTCGAGGTGACGGTCGAGCTGGGCAAGGCCGTCGCCGTCGAGCCGGGGCTCGGCTTCGCGATCCGCGAGGGCGGGCTCACGGTCGGCGCGGGCACGGTCCTGACCGTCCCTGACGCCTGACGTCCCCGTGGTGCGGGACCGTTCACGACGGTCCCGCACCGCTGTGCATCACGGCTGGTCGAAGCGGACCCGGAGGGTGGCGCGGCGGGCCATCAGGTCGTAGGCCGGCAGCGGGCCCGGACCGCACGTGGCCGTGCCGATGCCCTGGTGGGCGAGGTCCAGGTGCACGTACACCCGCTCCCCCGCCACCAGGTCGGGCCGGTGGCGGGCGGCGGCCAGCTCCAGCGCGCTCCACCGCCGCACGGTCAGCCCGAACACCGGCTCGCCCGACACCCGGAACCCGCCCAGCTCGGCCCACCGCACGTCGGCGCGGTGCCCGTTCTCCTGCGGGTACACGTACGGCGTCTGCATCGACTCCACCGTGGCCGACCAGCGCCCCATCCGGGCGGCCATGCCGGTGTCCGGGTAGGCCTCCCCCGGCCCGAGCCCGAACCACGTCACCCGGTCGACGGCCGGGCCGGGCAGCGACATCGTGACGCCGAGCCGCGGGATCGGGTCGCGCCAGTTCCCCTCCGGCTCGATGTCGAGGAGCAGCCGCAGCCCGCCGTCGAACGTCCACCGGTACGTCGCCACCATCCCGAGGTCGGTGGCGGCCGGCGCGACCCGCGTCCGGACGACCAGCTCGTCGCCGACGGAGATGTCGTCCACCCGGTGCGTGAGCCGGTGCAGGCCGAGCCCGCGCCACCGCTCCTCCAGGCCGGCGGCCCGGTCGTTGTCGGTGGGGGCACGCCACAGGTCGAGCCGGGGCCCGTCCACCTCCGTGCCGAACAGCCGGACGAGCCGCCCCGTCGCCGCGTCGAACGCGCACCCGCCGACGACCAGCTCGCCACCCTCGCCCGGCGTGACCGGGTTGAACGCCACGGTCGCCACGTGCTCCCACGGCTCGGTGCGGGCCAGCAGCGCCTGGCCCCACGCCACCTCGTGCCCGGCGGGCGCCCACGGCAGGTCCTCGGCGAGCACCGCCCGTACCGTCAGCCAGCGCTCGCCCTCCGTGCCCTCCGGCAGCTCGGGCAGCTTGCACTCGCCTCCCGCGGCGGGCACGTCGAGCGGCAGCTCGGCGAGGCTCTCCCCCTCCGCCTGCACGGTCGCGGTGAACCGCAGGTGCGACAGGTCCGTGAAGCCGTAGTGGTTGACGACCCGCACCACCCCGTCGCCGAACTCGAAGCGGACCGGCTCGAACACCTTCTTCAGATCGATCAGCCCGGGCGACGGCGTCCGGTCGGGGAAGACGAGCCCATCGACGACGAAGTTCCCGTCGTGCAGGGGCTCGCCGAAGTCGCCGCCGTACGCGTACTCGTACGCGGGATGCGCCAGCCCGTGATCGATCCACTCCCAGATGAACCCGCCCGCCAGCCGCGGATACCGCTCGAACAGCTCCTGGTACTCGGCCAGCCCGCCGGGCCCGTTGCCCATGGCGTGCGCGTACTCGCACTGCATGAACGGCATGCCGCGCCGCCGCGCGTCGAGCTCGGGGTCGTCGAGCGGGTCCTCCTCGCGCCGGCCGATGGCCTCGACCTCGGCGTGGGAGGCGTACATGCGGGAGTAGACGTCCGTGTGCGCGCACGAGCGGTCGCCCTCGTAGTGCAGCGGCCTGGACGGGTCGCGCTCGCGGGCCCAGTCGGCCATGACGGCGAGGTTGCGGCCCACGCCCGCCTCGTTGCCGAGCGACCACATGATGACGCTCGGGTGGTTCTTGTCGCGCTCGACCATGCGGCGCATGCGGTCGAGCAGCGCGTCGGCGTAGCGCGGGTCGTCGGTGGGGTTGGCGCGCCAGCCGACCTCGCCGAAGCCGTGCGTCTCCAGGTCGCACTCGTCGATCACCCACAGGCCCAGCTCGTCGCACAGGTCGAGGAAGTCGGGGTGCGGCGGGTAGTGGCTGGTCCGCACGGCGTTGACGTTGTGCTGCTTCATCAGCAGCACGTCCGCGCGCATGGTCTCGTACGGCACCGCGCGCCCGCGCTCCGGGTGGAACTCGTGCCGGTTGACGCCCTTGAACAGCAGGGGGCGGCCGTTGGCCATGAGCACGCCGTCCTCGATGGAGATCGTGCGGAAGCCGACCCGCAGCCGCACCGTCTCCTCCGGGCCGCGCACCACGGCCTCGTACAGGCGCGGCGTCTCCGCCGTCCACGGCTCCACGTCCACCGTGACCTCGGCGCCCGGCTCCAGCCCGTCGATGCCCAGCTCGGGGACGCCGAGCGGGCCGGGCCCTTCGAGGTAGCTCAGCGTGCCGCGGCCGTCCCCGTAGGAGGCGCGGACGTAGACGTCGGCGGTGGAGCGGGTGAGGGTCACGTCGCGGAAGATGCCGGGCAGCCACCACATGTCCTGGTCCTCCAGGTACGTGGCGGCCGACCACTGGTGCACGCGCACGGCCACCACGTTGCGGCCGGGGCGCAGGTACGGGCCCGCGTCGTACTCGACGGGCAACCGGCTGCCGGTCGAGAAGCCCAGCTCGTGGCCGTTCAGCCAGACCCGCGCGAACGAGTCCACCCCCTCGAACCGCAACCGGCCGCCCGTCCAGCCCGCGGGCAGGTCGAAGGCGCGGCGGTAGTCGCCGGTCGGGTTCTCGTCGGGGACGCGGGGCGGGTCGATGGGGATGGGATAGACGACGTTGGTGTAGGCGGGGGCGCCGTGCCCGTGCAGGACCCAGTGCGACGGGACGGGCAGGTCGTCCCACGCGGCGTCGTCGTAGTCGGGGTGGATGAAGTCGTCGGGGACGTCGGCGACGGGCGAGAGGCGGAACCGCCACGTGCCGTTGAGGTCGAGGGCCGCGGCGTCGGAGCGGAGTGCCGCCCTGGGCTCGAGCCGGCCAGAACCGGGGGAGAAAGTTTCGAGATCCATCGCCGCTGAGCCTAGAGGTTCGGGTTGGTTCCGTCAGTGATGGGTTCGGTGTCCGCCCCGGTTCACTCGCCTGACCCCGACGCGCGGCCCGGTTCACGCGCCTGACTCTGCCGCGCGGCCCGGTTCACGCGCCTGACTCTGCCGCGCGCCCGCCTCACGCCCCCGACCATGCTCCGCGCCCCGCTTCACTTGCCCGCCTCTGCCCCGCGCCCCGGTCCATTCGCCCGACCCCGGCGCTTGTCACGCCCTCCGGGCGTGGGCGGCCGCGCCGGAGCGCGTCATCCGGCGGGGGCGCGGCAGGGAGCCGGCCGGCTGGACACGACGCCGGGGACGGCCGCCAGGTAGCCGGCCAGCAGCGCCTCCGCGACCGCGCCCACGGCGGAGTCGGCGGGCAGGAAGGCCGGGCTGTGCAGGCCGCTCTCGGTGTCCACGCCCACGAACATCATCAGCGACGCCGCCACGTCCCCGTAACGGGCGAAGTCGTCGGCCCCGCACGAGCGCAGCTCGTCGTTCACCTCCCAGCCCTGCTCCCGCAGCAGCTCCCCCGTCCGCGCCGCCAGCCGCGGGTCGTTGACCAGCACCGGCTCCCCGGGGAAGATCTCGACCACCGCGTTGCACCCGTACGCTCTGGCGGTGTCCTCGGCGACCTGCGTGAACCTGCGGTAGAGCCGCTCGCGCCACTCCTGCGACATGGTCCGCAACGTGCCCCGCGCCACGGCCTCGCCCGGGATGGCGTTGGGCGCGGTGCCGGCGTTGACCGTGCCGAACGTCACCACGGTCGGTGCCATCGGGTCGGCGGCCCTGCTGACGAGCTGCTGCGCGGCCACGATCACCTGGGCCATGGCGAGGACGGGGTCGCGGGTGAGGTGCGGGTACGCCGCGTGCCCCTCGCTCCCCTTGACGATCACCTTGAACTCGTCGGACGCGGCGTTCACCGGCCCGGGAGTGCAGGCGATCGTGCCCTCGCGCAGCACCGGCTGGACGTGGGCGCCGATCATGGCCCGCACGTCGTGCCTGCCGAGCACGCCGGAGGCCACGACGTCGAGCGCGCCGGAGGGGAAGGTCTCCTCGCGCGGCTGCAACACGGCGAGCAGCGGCGCGAGCCCTTCCGCGTTCCCTTGGGAGGCGATGGCGCGGGTGAGTGCCACCACGGCGGCCAGGTGCACGTCGTGGCCGCAGGCGTGCATGGCGCCGTTGACGGCCGCCCACGGCACGCCGGTGCGCTCCACGATCGGCAGCGCGTCGAGCTCGCCCCGCACCCCCACCGCCGGCCCCGGCCCGCCGACCCGCAGCACCGCGCCCGTGGTGGCCACGTGCTCGACCGCGCCGCCGGGCAGGACGGTAGGCAGGGCGGCGGGCAGGGCGGCGAGCACCCGCCGCAGCGTCGGCCCTTCCTCTCCCGACACGTTGGGCGCGGCGTGCAGCTCCCGGCGCAGCGCCACCGCCGCCGGCAGCTCCCGCCGCAGGGCCGCGCGGAGCGCCGCGCGCAGCTCCGCCCCCGGCGCCCCCTCCACGCCCGTCATCCGGCCGTCGATGCTCGTC
This sequence comes from Nonomuraea composti, assembly GCF_012034275.1. Taxonomy (NCBI): domain Bacteria; kingdom Bacillati; phylum Actinomycetota; class Actinomycetes; order Streptosporangiales; family Streptosporangiaceae; genus Nonomuraea; species Nonomuraea composti. Next base: position 121,051 of record NZ_JAATEP010000031.1, read on the forward strand.
CCCGTCATGACCTCCCCAAACGTCTGTAGCTTCCCCCAGCGGAGCCGTGCCGAGCCCGCCCGAACCGATCGGGCCCGCGCTCAGACCCGGCTCAAACCGTTATGTGTGCCCCCGTCACCGCCACTCAAGCCCGGAATCCCCTTTTCACCCCAACCCGTAAACCCGCCGGGCGTTCTCCGCCCCCACCATGGTCGCCACCCGCACCGCCTGCCCGGCGGACCACTCGCCGTCGGCCACGAACCCGCCCAGCACCCGCGCCATCGCCCGCCGCCACAGCACCGCCCCCAGGTGGTGCAGCTCGGCCGGCCCGAACGCGTCGGAGGAGTAGAGCAGCTTGGCGAACGGCGCCACCTCAAGGCTCTCGGCCACCAGCGCCACGCTGCGCGCCCCGGTGTGGTTGACGCCGAGCCCCACGTCGAAGAACACGTTCGGGTACGCCTGCGCCAGGAACCCCGCATGCCGCTGGTACGGATAGCAGTGCAGCAGCATGAGGGGCACCCCGGTCGGCTCGGCCAGCTCGATCAGCCCGCGCAGCAGCAGCGGGTCGGCCCGCCGCAGGTCCACGTCCGTGTCGCCGTACCCGATGTGAAGCTGCAGCGGCAGCCCCCGCTCCAGGCCCGTCCAGATGAGGTGCCGCACGAGCACGGGGTCGCTCAGCCGCCCGCCTCCGGCGGCGAACCACCGCCCGGCCGCGTCGGCGACCTCGGCGGGCGAAGGGGGCGCGGGGTCGAAGTCGAGCCCGCACCGGTAGGCGGCCACGCTCTTGAGCCCGCGCGCCGTGCGCGTCCGCTCCTCCAGCGCGTCGGCGAACCGCCCGGCGAACGCGTCCGCCGCGCACCCGGCGGCGGCCACCTGCTCGGCCACGCTCTCCAGCCGCACCACCTCGTCGGCGGGCGCCCCGGCGGCCTCGGCCATCCCGGAAGGGCCGAGCAGCTCCTCGGCCCGGTAGCCGGTCTCGACGAGGAGGTGCGCGAGCCCGGCGGACCCGAGCAGCAGCCGGTTGACCTCGGCGGCGCCGAGCCTGGCGCGCCTGGCCAGGTACTCCTCGGGCGTGCAGAAGGGGTCGAGCCCGAGCACGGGCGCGCAGTGGCGCAGGATGGCGTGGCCGAGCTGGGAGTCGAACTGCGTCATCCAGCCGGGCACGGGCCGGCCGGACTCGGTGATCAGCTCCTCGAACGCCGTGCGCGACAGGTCGTGCGCCGTCGCGCCGTGCACGTGGTGGTCCACCAGCGGCAGCTCCTCGACGGCACGGGCAAGCCCGGCCGGCACGAGGTCGTACTCCATGGTCATCGGCGCTCCTCCCCCGCTCTCGTACCCCTGCCTCCGGACGCGGACACGCCGAAGGCCCCGCGCGGGGAACGCGGGGCCTCGTGGAAGAGCGTCAGGCGGCGGCCTTGGCGGTCAGCGCCACCTGGGCCCGCTCGGTGACGCCGCTGACCGTGACGGCCACCGTCACCTGGCCGGGCCGCAGCGCCGTCAGCGTGCCGGACTCGGGGTCGAGGACGGCGACGTGCCAGGGCTTGGCCGTCTTGCGCGGGCCGACGTGCAGGTTCGGGGAGCCGGACCAGGTGGCCGACACCGGGTAGGCGGCGGGCACGGTGCGGGTGCCCTGCTTGACCGAGGCCGTGATCGGGGCGGGCGTGCCGACCGCGACGGTGGCGGGGGCGGTGAGGGTGAGGTCGTCCACGTGCGGGCGCACCTGGGCGCCGATCCAGTCGGGCGCGTCGGCGAACCAGTTGCGCTTGACGTGCTCGGCCTCGGCGCGGGTCACGGGGTCGACGCCCCACAGCGACCAGCCGGTGAACCCGCCGTCGTCGGGGGCGGTGGCGGGGTTCTTGCCGGAGTTGCCGTTGATGACGTACGGCACCGCGTCCACGTGCTCGGCGTGGAAGGTCCCGACGTGCGCCCCGATGAACGCGGCGCCCTTGCCGGTGGTGCGCTGGAAGTCGGCCAGCCAGCCCTCGACGAGCGCGGCCTCCTTGCGGTCGCCGAGCTGGCTGCCCTTGCCGGGCGTGGGGTCGCGCGGCGGCACGTGGAACAGGACGGCGACGGACCCGATCGAGCCGTTCTGCGCCGCGTCGTCCAGGAGGGAGCGCAGCCGGGCGACCTGCTCGTAGCCGCCGCCTCTGAGGGTGAGGCGGGAGGTGTCGAGGGTGATGAAGCGGGTGCCCTTGTGGTCGAAGGTCTGGTACGTGTCGCCGAAGACGGCCCGGAAGTTGTCGATCTTGCCACCCATGACCTCATGGTTGCCCGGAACGTAGTGATATTTCACCGTTCCGCCGAGCTCTTCGTCGAGGATCTTCTTCGCCAGCGCGAAGTCCTCCGGCGACGCCTCGTCCACCAGGTCACCGTTGATCACCAGGAAGTCCGGCCGGGCGGCCTTGATCTCCCGCAGGGTGCGGCGCGCGTTCTTCACGATGTCGCTGTCCGGGTCCCTGGCCACGAACTGCGCGTCCGACATGACCGCGAACCGCCACGGCATCCCCGACACCTCGTTCCTGACCACGGGGTCGGCCACCTTCGGCGCCGCCGGGGCCGAGACCGACGGCGGCACCTTGGCGACCAGCCCGTCGATGAGGATCTCGTTGGTGTACTTCACGTCGGCCTTGGTCTCGGCCACGTAGAAGCGCCGCAGTTTCAACGGGTAGTTCACGCCGGGAGGCACGGTGAACTCGACGTACTTCCAGCCGGTCCACGTCATGTACGGGCCGCGCAGGATCTGCGACTGCCCGAGCGCGTCGTAGAACTCCAGGCTCGGCCACTCGCCCTTGCCGGTGGAGTTGATCCACAGCCCGAACGCCTGCGGCTGCCCCTCGACCACGATCTGCTGCGGCGGGCTGGCGTAGGCGGCCCGCGTGGCGGTGGAGGTGGTGAAGTCGTAGGACAGCTTGAGGCCGCCCCCGCTCTGCCCGGGTGCCGCCGACAGCGAGCCGGTGGCGCGGGCGGCGGCGAACGTCCACGACGCCGCGTCCTCGAAGTCGGCGACCGGCTTCGACTCGAACCCGACCGTCACCGGCACGGCGGTGCTGATCGTGCCGACCTTGGCGGTGATCAGCCCGGAGCCGGTGGCCCGCTTCGCCTTGACCGTGAAAGAGCCGTGCTCGGCGGCGGTGACCTCGAACAGGCCCTTGTCGTAGTCGAGCGTGAGGTCGCCGGGCTCGATGGGCGCGGAGTTGCCGTTGCGGTCGTAGCCGACCACGCCGAACGTGGCGGTGCCGCCCTCGCCGGCCATGCCGAGCCGGTCGGCGGTGGCGCCGAGCCGCGCCAGTGGCTGCAGCACGGTCAGCTCGATCGTGCCCTTGGCCTGGCCGCGCGAGGCGGTGACCGTGGTGGTGCCGGGCACCAGGGCGTGGAAGCGGCCGTCGCGGATGACGCCGTGCACGGCCGGGTTCGCCCGCCACGACGGGGTGCCGGCCGCGGGGCCGTACGTCTCGTCGTAGCCGGCGGCGGTCAGCCGCCTGGTCAGGCCGGGGAAGACGCGGTCGGGGCGGCCGCCGGCGACGGGCCCGACGCCGGGCGCCTTGGCCGGGTCGCTGGCGGTCTCCAGCCAGAAGCCCTTGAGCTTGCCGCTGCCCTCGGGGGCGTAGAGCGCCAGGCCGTTGGGCACGTGCCGCTCGCCGCCGTCGGACGGGCTGTTCTCCACCTGCACGTCGGCGGAGCCGGGCTCGCGGGCCAGCATGGTGGAGGAGCCGCCGCCGTCGAGGTTGAGCGCGTTGGCGGCGCCGAGGTCCACCATCATGGCGGCCAGCTCGTTCAGCGTGACGCCGCGGCTGTCGGCCTGGCGGCCGTCCACGGTCAGCAGGTACATCTTCCTGCCGTCCGCCGAGAAGCCGACGGCGGTGCGCGGGTGGGCGGCGGTGTCGGTCGAGTTCTGGACGGCGCCGTCCTTGACGAGCAGCTGGTTGCCGCCCACGGCGGCCTTGACCGGACCGCCCTCGGAGGGTTTCGGCTGGTAGGCCACGTCGATCTTGTCGCCGGGCTTCAGTGCCGACAGGGCGGCGGCGCCGGCGTCGCGGCCGAGCAGGATGGTGGTGCCGGCCGGGATCGGGCCGGTGCCGGCGGAGCCGCGTACCTCGGAGACGACGCCGTTCACCAGCACGACCTCGGTGACGGACGTGGCGCCCTCGATGGCGCGGGCCCGCGTGTAGGAGCCCCACAGCGGCGTGAACAGCCCCACGCCGTCGCGCTGGACGATCTGGTTGAACTGGGTGAGCTTGACCGGCGCGCCCCCGGCCGGGGTGGCGGTGCCCTCGAAGTACATCTTCAGCACGCGGCCGAGCCCGTCGCCGTCGATGGCGACGGCGTTCTCGTGCCCGGACACCGGCGACTGGATCAGCGTGCCGTTCTGCACGCCGATGCCCTGGGCGGCGCCGGAGTTGTTGATGTCGAAGAAGTCGCCGTTGACTGCCGCGACCGCGCGCGAGCGCTTCGCGGGCCCGGACAGCGGCTCGGTCTTCGACACCTCGCCGGAGAAGACGTAGTCGGCCTTCGCGCTGCCGAGGTCGGCGGTCACGGCGTCCGCGCGCAGCCAGCCGAGCGCGTCGTAGGTGTCGAACGAGGTCAGCGAGATGCCCGGCGCCACCGGCCGGGTCTTCTTGGCCGTCTCCAGCCGCTGCGGCACGGCGGCGGTCGGGGCGAGCAGCGTGGAGGCGGCCGGGTAGGACGACGCCGTCTCCAGCGCGTCCTCTGCGGGAGGGGCGGGATCGGCCTGCGCGGGCGCGCTGAGGGCCATGGGGCCTAACACGAGCGCGGCGGCGGCCAGCAATCGGAGGGTCTGCACGACCGAACTCAATCGCCCATGGATATAACTTTCAAGACTTAAGGGTGAACTAAAAGATAATTTCAGATCTTGTCCGCCTCCCGCCTCGCGTCCCACGATGGGGACGTGGATCGAGAGGCGCTCTACCGCGACCCGTATCCCGTCTACGCCCGGGCCCGCGCGGCTCCCGGCCTGACCTTCTCCGACGAGCTGGACGCCTGGCTGGTCGCCCGGTACGCCGACGTGCGCGAGGTGTTGAGCAGGCCCGGCGACTTCTCCTCGCAGGGCGCCCTGCGCCCCGACGTGCTGCCGGGCCCGCGCGCGTTCGCGGAGCTGGCCGGCGCGCCCGGCGGGGCGCCCGTGGTGCTGAGCACCGACGGCGCGGCGCACACCCGCTACCGCAAGCCGCTGACCAGGGGCCTGTCCCCCGCCCGGGTGACGGCGGCGCTGCCCTTCGTCCGCACCACGGCGGCCGGCCTGCTCGCCTCGTTCGCGCAGGCGGGACAGGTCGAGTGGATGGCCGCCTACGCCAGGCCGCTGCCCGCCGCCGTCATCGGCCACCTGCTGGGCCTCGACCCGTCCGACGTGCCCGGCGCCGTGCGGGCCGGTCACCGCGCCGAGGAGCTGCTGTTCACCCCCATGCCCGAGGACGAGCAGGTCGCCGCCGCCTGCGAGGTGGCCGCCCTGCGGCACCTGCTGGACCGCCACGCCCGCGCCTCGCTGTCGGAGGACAACCTCGCCGGCGACCTGGCCCGCGCGCTCACCGACCGGAACGAGGTCGTCTCGAACACCGAGAACCTGCTGCTCGCCGGCCACCTCACCACGACGGCGCTGCTCGGCACCGTCGTGCACCACCTGCTGCGCGACCGCCGCCAGTGGGAGCTGCTGCGCGCACGGCCCGACCTGGTGCCGGCCGCGATCGAGGAGGCGGCCAGGTACGAGGCGCCGGTGCAGGGCTTCCGCCGCACGGTCACCCGGCCGCTGACCCTGGCGGGCACGAAGCTGGCCGCGGGCGAGACGGTGTTCGTCTCGTTCGGCTCGGCGGGGCGGGACGCGACGGTGTTCGACCGGCCGGACACGTTCGACATCACGCGGGAGCCGGTGCGGCACCTGTCGTTCGGGCACGGGGTGCACGGCTGCCCGGGCGCGCTGCTGGCCCGCGAGCAGCTCACGATCACGCTGGAGCTGCTCGTGCGCGAGCTGCCCGGCCTGCGCCTGGCCGGCGAGGACGTCACCATGGCGGCCACGCTCATCCACCGCGCCCCCGAGCGCCTCCACCTCGTGTGGTGAAGCCGCTCAGGCGGCCGGTTTGACCGAGACGAGCCCGGCCAGCGCCGTGTCGTAGGACGGTTCGAGCCAGTAACCGGAGTGCCACCGCGTCTCCGGCAGCGGCTCGCCCGGCCCCGGCCGCGCCGGATCCCAGCAGAACCGGTCGACCGCGTCGCGCTCCCCGCCCGCCAGCGGATCGACCCGCCGGAAGACGGGCCCGCCGATCGGGTCGCTCAGCCGGTACAGGTTGCACCAGCTCACCCGCTCCCGTACGGCGGACAGCCCGGCGTCACCGAAGTAGGCGGGGAAGAACGGCGCGTACAGGCGGCGCAGCGGCGAGCCGTGGGTGAGCAGCCGCACCCGGGCCCGCAGCGCGTCGTCGAGCTGCGGCACCAGGGCGGCCACGAGCACGCTGCCCTGGCTGTGCCCGGACAGCACGACCTGGTCGCGGCCGGTGGGAGCGAGCACGCCGACGCGGGCCATGAGCTCGGGGACGACCCGCTCGGTGTAGCAGGGCGGCGACAGCGGGTGGACGGCGCGCGGCCAGAACGTGCAGATGTCCCACAGGATGCCGACCGTCCTACGCAGCCGCGTGTCACTGTACGTCCGCCGCCCGACCGCCACCAGCGCCACCACGACCGCCACCATGGCCCAGCTCCCGGCGGTGGCGAGCAGCCCGGCCGGCCCGCCGTCCGGCGTGAGCAGCCCCAGCCAGGAACCGGCGCTCGCGGCGGCGGACCCGGCGACCCCGATGCCGGTCAGCACGCCCAGCACGAGCCCGGCGCGGTCGGTGAGCCCGGCCAGCGCCCACGTGCGCGCGACCACCCGGGCGTCGTCGCGTTCGAGGTAGTACGGCTTGAGCTCCGGCGCCAGCCGCCGCGCCTGCGCCCGCGCGATCAGCCACAGCACGACCGCCACGAGCACGAGCCCGGCCAGGAGCAGCGGCACGAGCCCGGCCGTCCACCAGACGGGCTCGTCGAGGAACAGCTTGCCGCCGACCGGCCCCGGCGCGGACGGACCGGCGGGCACGCCGAAGAAGCCGGCGGTCCAGAACAGCAGGCCGAGCGCCATCACGTTGGCGCTGCCCGCCGCCACCATCAGCACCACCCACGCGGCCAGCCCGCCCAGCGCCCGCCGCTCCCGTGGCCGTTCCATGCGGGCCAGCAGGAACGTGGTGACCAGGGTGAACGCGCCCAGCCCGATGGTAATCGCGTATTGGAACGCTCCAATGCCGATGCCGGGCAGCCACCAGGCGCGCGTGCCGTCCGCACGGGCGGGCATCCCCGCCAGGGCCGCGCCGATCGTGGTGAGGAACGCCAGCGGCGCGGCCACCCGCAGCACGTGGCAGGCGGCCGTCAGCCACGCGGGCGTGCGCTGCCCGGTGTGCGGGTCGAGCCTGCGGGCGATCCCCGGGAGGGTGGCCAGCACGGCGGCGGCGAGCATCACGGCCGCGTCGGCCACGGTCAGCGCGAGCCCCATGGTCGTGCCGGCGAACGGCGCCGCGACGGCCGCGGCGATGGAGGCGATCGAGAAGGCGACGTGCACGACTCGCAACCGCCACACGGGCGCGGCCCCGTGCCACAATCTCGGCCTGGCCAGCAGGGCTGTGCTGCGCGCCCCGGCTTCGGGCGGCGCCGCATCGGCCCCCGACGCCGCCGCACCACCCGCCCCGGCCCCGGGCGTCGCCGCACCGCCCGCCCCGGCCCCCGGCGGTGTCGTGCCGTGCGCGCCGGTCACGGGTGGCGCCGTGCGCTCGTCGCGCAGCCAGGTGCGCCGCGCCAGCCACCACAGCAGCACCACGACCAGCAGCGGCACCAGCGCGGTGACGGCCAGCCGCCTGGACGGCTCATCGCCCCACAGCACGCCCAGCCAGCGCACCCACCACGGCGCCGTGTCGTAGGTGCAGGCCCGGCCGGCGGCGGTGCACTGCCAGCCGATGAGATCGACGGCGGCCCGGGTGACGGCCCCGACGAGCGTGCCGGTGAGCAGCAGCCCGAACAGCCGCTGCGCCGCCTCGGTCACGTGCCGCAGCCGCACGCCGCGCGCGGGCCTGGGCAGCATGAAGTAGGACAGGTTCGCCAGCGAGAACGGCAGCAGGAGCAGCCACAGCGCGATCGCCCGGCCGCCGGAGGTGAGGTTGCCCCACGCGTACGCCTCGCGCCGGCGCACGCCGGGCACGTCGGCGTGCGGGCCGGACGGCGGCCCGCCCGCCCACCAGCGCCGGTAGAACCCGGTGGTGCCGTCGCCGGCGACGAGGCGGGGGTGCGGATGGTCGAGCGTGCCGGCCGGGGGCGTGCCGGAGACGCCGTGCACGCGCAGCTCGGTCACGCCCCCGCAGGTCTCGTCCAGGAATCCGTCCACGTCACCAGGATCCTGCGTCAACCCTGATTACGCAAAGTGACTGTTCGATTACCTCCGGCTCAGGACTTCGTCGCGCCGGCCGTGAGCCCGGTGATGAGGTGCCGCTGCACCAGCAGGAACACCACACCCGCCGGGATGGCGATGAGCACCGCCGAAGCCGTCATCAGCCCCCAGTCGGACCAGTGCTGGCCGATGAACTGCTGCAGCCCCACCCCGAGCGTGCGCTTGTCCTCCTGCGACATGAACACGGTGGCGTAGCCGACCTCGCCCCAGGCGGTCATGAAGCAGTAGAACGCGGTCACCGCGATGCCCGGCCGCGACAGCGGCAGCACCACCCGCCAGAACGTGCCGAACGGCGTCAGCCCGTCGACCATCCCGGCCTGGTCGATCTCGATGGGCACGGTGTCGAAGTAGCTCTTCATCATCCATGCGCAGAACGGCACCGCGATCGTCATGTACGCGATCACCAGGCCCGGGATCTGGTTCAGCAGCCCCAGCCCGGCCATCAGGTTGTACAGCGGCACGATCAGGATGGCCACCGGGAACATCTGCGTGATCAGCAGCAGCCACATCACCGACCGGTGGCCGGGGAAACGGAACCGGCTGACCGCGTACCCGGTGGTGGCCGCGAGGAACACGCCCAGCACCATGGTCAGCCCGGCCGTCAGCACGCTGTTGAGCAGCCAGCGCGGGAACTCGGTCTGCGTCAGCACCCGCGTGTAGTTGTCCAGCGAGGAGTGGTCGAACAGGCGCAGCTCGGCCGACAGCCAGCCGTCGCGCGGCTTCAGCGAGGTCAGCACCAGCCACACGACCGGGAACAGGGACACCGCCACGGCCAGCAGCAGCCCCGCGTGCAGGCCGGCGGAGGCCAGCGGGCCGCGCTCGCCCCGCCGCCGCGCTCGCGCGCTCACCACGGATCTCCTTGGCTTCTCAAGGTACGTCGGTAGCCGACGGCCAGCACCACCAGCATGGCCAGGATGATCACGCCCCAGGCCGCCGACCCGGAGTAGTTGCGGATCCCGGTGAACGCCTCGCGGAAGGCGTAGGTGACCAGGATCTCCGTCTCGCTGCCCGGCCCGCCCCGCGTGACCAGGAAGATGATCGGGAACATGTTGAACGTCCAGATCGTGCCGAGCAGCACGACCGTGCTCGACACCTGGCTCAGGCCGGGCAGCGTGATCGCCCTGAACCGCTGCCAGGCGCTCGCCCCGTCCACCTCGGCCGCCTCGTACAGCTCGGCCGGGATCGATTGCAGCCCGCCGAGCAGCGCGACCATCATGAACGGCACGCCGATCCACACGTTCACCGCGATGACCGCGATCTTCGCCGTGGTGGGGTCGTCCAGCCAGCCGACGCCGCCCAGCCCGGCCAGCTTGAGGAAGCCGTTGATCACGCCGTAGTCGCTGTTGTAGAGGTAGCGCCAGATGAAGGCGGCCACGAAGGCGGGCACGGCCCACGGCAGGATCAGCAGCACCCGGTAGACCGAGCGGAAGCGCAGGCGGCGGTTGAGCATCACGGCCAGGCCCAGGCCGATGCCGTAGTGCAGGGCGACGCAGACCACCGTCCAGATGACCGTCCACAGCAGCTTGTCCCAGAACAGGCCGCTGGTCAGGATCCGCGCGTAGTTCTCCAGGCCGACGAACTCGTAGGTGGAGGGGATGACGTTCACGCCGATGGTGCGGCCGATGTTGGCCTCGGTGGCGTCCGTCAGCGACAGGTAGACGCCGCGCGCCAGCGGCCAGCCGATCAGCACCAGCATCACCACGAGCACGGGCGCGACCATCGCCCAGGCGTACCAGTGGGCGCCGGCCGGGCGCCGCCGCGCGCGGCGGCCGCGGGTGACCTCACCCGTGGCCGCCGCCTTACGGGTCGAGACCGTCACCGGTCAGCTCCAGTCCTTCATGATCCCGCGATACTGCTCGTCGACGCCTTTGAGCATGTCGGCGGGGCCGGACTTGCCGCCGACCAGCGCCTGGTAGCCCTCCAGCAGCGGCTGGAAGAGCTGGCCGCCCTCGGGGATCCAAGGGCGCGGCACCGCCGTGTCCATGATCGGCTTGAACACCGCGACGTCCGGGTTGCCCTGCACGTCGGGGTCGGCGTAGGCGGAGGTGCGGGTGGGCAGCAGGCTGATCTCCTTGGCGATCTTCGCCTGTGCCTCGGTGGTGGTCATGAAGCGCACGAACTCGTACGCGGCCGGGATGTTCTTGGAGCCGGCGTAGATGGCCAGGTTCCAGCCGCCCGTGGGGGCCGCCGCCTTGACCGAGCCGGCGGGGACCGGCGCGATGCCCAGGTTCTTCTTGTCCGTGAACTCCTTGCCCTGGTAGATCTCCGACAGCGCCCACGGCCCGTTGTAGATCATGGCCGCCTTGCCCTCCTTGAGGGCGGTCATGGCGTTGGCGTAGCTCTCGGTGGTCGCGGGCTTGGGCGCGGCGCCCGAGCTGATCAGGTCGGCCACGGTCTGCATGGCCTTCACGTTCGCCGGGGAGTTGACCACGACCTTCTTGTTGGCCACGTCGAGCAGGTCGCCGCCCTCGCCGTACATGAAGGGCAGCAGGAAGTAGGAGTCGACGTTCAGCGCCAGGCCCGCGGCGCCGGTCTTGGCCTTGACGTCGAGCGCGGTCTGCTTCAGCTCGGCGATCGTCCGGGGCGGCTCCTCGTGCCCGGCCTCCTTCAGCAGGCGCTTGTTGTAGATCAGCGCGAGCGTGTCGGTGACCTGCGGCACCGCGTACGTCTTGCCGTTGAACTTGGTGCTGCTCAGCGGGCCCGGCAGGAAGTCGTCAGGCTTGTCGACGGCGCGGGTGCCGTCGAGCGGCTGCAGGTAGCCCAGCGACGCGAACTGCGACGTCCACGCCACCTCCGACCGGATCACGTCGGGCGCGCCGCTGCCGGCCTGGGCGGCCGTCTGGAACTGGTTCTGGGCCTGGTCCGAGGGCACGTTCACATAGTTGACCTTGACCTGCGGGTACTTCGCCTGGAACTCCTTGATCAACGCCTGGAACGTCGGCCCCTCGCTGTCGGGGCGCGTCGTGTCCCACCACGTCACCTCGCCGCTCACCTTCGACGGGTCGGAGACCTGGGTGGGAGGCGCGGCGGTCCCGCCCCCGCCGCCGCCACAGGCGGAGACCGCCAGGACGCACGCCACGGCCGCCGCGGACGGTAAGAATCGTCGCATGTCCTTCTCCTCACAGCTCGGTCGGAGGTCGGAGTAAGCCGGAGGTTACGCCGACGTGACGCCCATCTCCAGATGGCGGCGAAAGGTTTCCGCAAGTTGTTACATTTGATCCTTCCCCGCCGAAATCCCCGAGCTTGTCGGCGTTTGCGCTGCTCACGGCTCCGCACGCGAGGCCGCTCCCCATTGTGAACGCTCGACGCCCGCACGTCAGCTGCCCCGCCCGCCAGGATGCGGTTTACCCGCTTTCGGAAATTTCCTGAAGGCTTGCAAAGATCGGACCGGTACGGCCGCCACGCATCACCGGGCGCCGGGGCGGGCACCATGAGTCCTGGGGGCCGGGTCCGAGGGGGCGAAGAGCCTGAGCCACATGACGCACAACGGTGACGCGCCGGGCGCCGGCCTTCGCGAGGCCAGGGCCTGCTGGATCGACCGGGACACCGTCGTCTGGCCGCAGGCGGAGGCGTCCCGGCGGCACTTCCTCGCCTGGAGTCCCGACGGCGGCATCGCCTGCGACGGCGGCGACCTGACCGGCGACCCCCGGCTCATCCGGCTCGCGCCCGGCACGCTCAGGGAGGAGCAGCGGCGCGCGTGGCCGCACCTGGCCGCGCACCCCGCGCTGAAGGTGGACCCGCGCGACGCCGCGCTCGTCCGCGACGCGCTGCGCGGCCAGGTCGTCGCCGTGCGGCGGGACGACGGGAGCGCCCTGGTGGAGGCGACCGGCGTGCAGCTCCCCGGAGTGCTCGACGACCTGTACGCCAAGGCCGCCACCGCCCCGCTCGGCCCGTCCTGGCACGGCGCGCCCTCGCCGGCGCCGGGCCCGTCCCAGCACGGCGCGCCCTCGCGGGCGATGGACCCCTCCTGGCAGCCGGAGCCTTCGCTGGCGGTGTGGGCGCCGACCGCGCGGAAGGTCGAGCTGGCCCTGTACGAAGCGGGCGGGCGCACGGTGCACCCGATGCGGCGCGACGACGAGAGCGGCGTCTGGTCGGTACGCGGGCTGCCCTCGTGGCTCGGCCGCGAGTACACCTACCTCGTCACCGTCTACTCCCCCGAGGCCGGCGCGATCGTGACGAACGAGGTCACCGACCCGTACAGCGTGGACGTCACCCCCGGCGGGGCACGCAGCAGGCTCACCCGCCTCGACGCGCCCGAGCACCGGCCGCCCGGCTGGGACCCGCCCGCCAGGCCGGCCGCCGTGCCGCTGGAGCGGGCCGCGATCTACGAGCTGCACGTGCGCGACTTCTCCGCCTCCGACGCCACCGTGCCCGCCGCGCTGCGCGGCACGTACGCGGCCTTCCAGCACGAGGACGGCGCGGGGATGCGCGAGCTGCGCGCCCTGGCCGCCGACGGGATCACGCACGTGCACCTGCTGCCCGTCTTCGACTTCGCCACCGTGCCCGAGCGCGCCGCCGACCGCGTCGAGCCGTCCTGCGACCTGGCCGCGCTGCCGCCCGACTCCGACGAGCAGCAGGAGTGCGTGGCGCGCACGGCCGCCACCGACTCCTTCAACTGGGGGTACGACCCGCTGCACTACACCGTGCCGGAGGGCTCGTACGCGACCGACCCCGACCGGCGCGTCCAGGAGTTCCGCGGGATGGTCGCCGCGCTCCACCGCGCCGGCCTGCTCGTGATCATGGACGTGGTCTACAACCACACCCACTCCACCGGCGTGCTCGGCCCGATCGTGCCCGGCTACTACCACCGGCTCCTCGGCGACGGCCGCGTGGCCGACTCCACCTGCTGCGCCAACACCGCGCCGGAGCACCTGATGATGGGCCGGCTCGTGGTGGACTCGGTCGTCACCTGGGCCAGGCACTACCGGATCGACGGCTTCCGCTTCGACCTGATGGGCCACCACCCGAAGGCGAACCTGCTCGCCGTCCGCCGCGCGCTCGACGCCCTGACCCTGGCCGACGACGGCGTGGACGGCAGGTCGATCATCCTGTACGGCGAGGGCTGGAACTTCGGCGAGGTCGCCGACGGCGCCCGCTTCGAGCAGGCCACCCAGGCGAACCTCGCGGGCACCGGCATCGCCACGTTCACCGACCGGCTGCGGGACGCGGTGCGCGGCGGCACCCCGTTCGACGCCGACCCGCGCGTGCAGGGCTTCGGCTCCGGGCTCGCGGGCGACCCCAACGGCTCGCCCGCCAACGGCAGCCCCGAGCAGCAGCGGGCGCGCCTGGCCCACTCCTGCGACCTGATCAGGCTCGGCCTGACGGGGAACCTGCGCGACTACGTGCTGCCGTCCGGGCGCAAGGGCTCGGAGCTCGACTACAACGGCTCGCCCGCCGGGTACACCGCCGCGCCCGGCGAGGCCGTCACGTACGTGGACGCGCACGACAACGAGACGTTGTTCGACGCGCTGGCGTACAAGCTGCCGCCGGACACCCCGATGGGCGACCGGGTCCGCATGCACACGCTGTCGCTGGCCGCGGCGGTCCTCGCCCAGGGGGCGACGTTCGTGCACGCGGGCACCGAGCGGCTGCGCTCGAAGTCGCTCGACCGCAACTCCTACGACTCCGGCGACTGGTTCAACCGGCTGCTGTGGGACTGCGCGCGGGGCAACGGCTTCGGCGCGGGCCTGCCGCCCCGCGCCGACAACGAGGCCAGGTGGCCGTACGCCCGCCCGCTGCTCGCCGACCCGGCCCTGCGGCCCGGCTGCGCCGCGATCACCTCCGCCCGCGCCCGCTACGGGGAGCTGCTGCGGATCAGGGCGTCGTCGCCGGCGTTCGCGCTCGGCTCCTTCGACGAGGTACGGCGGCGGCTGACGTTTCCCGCCTCGGCGGAGGGCGTGATCACCATGCACGTCGACACCGAGGGCCTCGACCCGCGCTGGACGTCGGTCACGGTCGTCCTCAACGCGACCCCGTCACCGGCCACCCAGCCGATGCCGGGGCTGGCGGGGCGGCAGGTGACGCTGCACCCCGTACAGGCGGGCTCGGACGACCCCGTCGTCCGCACGTCGGCCTTCGACCCGGACACGGGCACGCTCACCGTCCCGGCCCGTACCGCAGCGGTCTTCGTCGCGCCCTTCGCGGGGTGTGGGTGTGACGCGGGCGGGTAGGGGGAACCCTCATCAAGAACACCCCGCATCACTGGCATTAGGCCGCACTCCGGCGCAGACTGGATGAACGGCGCTGGAACGACGGCGATCGCGTGGAGCAGTGGAGCACCCGTGGACAATCACCTTGATCACATGCCGGTCCTTTCCCGCGGCAGGCATCGCAACCCGAAGCGCGGTGCCTGTTTCATGGAGCTGGCCTCCTACCTGGCCGGCGAGCGCTGGAGCGACCATCCGGCCTGCACCCACCCGCTGCTGGCCGCCCTGGCCCGCCTGGTCAACGACAACACCAGCGACGAGAGCCGGGCCAAGCTCGTGCGGCTCGTGCCCTCCATCATCGGTCTGGCCAGCGACGACCTGCGCGTGGACGCGCAGATCGCGCTCCGCTGCGCCACCACCGCCCTGCCGGTCGCGGCGGCCGAGCGCCAGCTCGCCCTGGCCGTGTCGGTGCTGGCGGCCGAGGAGATGCTGGCCCGCCTCGACGGCGCCCCGTCGGGCCGCCTCAGCGAGCGCAGCCGCCGCGCTCTGGAAGAGGTGCCGCACGCCGCCGACCAGGCCCGACGCTTCAGCCGCGCGGCCCGCATCACCGAGAAGGGCTTCCGCCGCTACGCCGCCCCCAACGCGGTGCAACTGGCGGTGGTGGGGATCGTGCAGGCGTGCATCCCCGACCCCGACGCGTTGCTGCGGGAGCTGCTGGAAGAGACGATCAACGAGTGCTCGGCCCTGATCCGCGGCGACCAGCCCGCCGAGACACCCGTCACGATCACCACCCCGATCCACGCCTGACCACGTCGCGCGTGTCGCTGTGGCGCCGCCGGACCCGGCGCCGCAGCGACGACGTCATTCCGGGGCCGGCCCATCACAGCACGTGAATCCTTGCAGCTCAGGCAAGCCTTCCCTTCGTTGCGAACCTTCGTTCGATATGCCACCTTTTGAACGAGAGATCCGTAATTGTGGAGGGTTTGATGACCATCGAGCTGGTCCGGCCGGAATCCCCAGAGCAGCACCACAGCCACCGGGACGTCACCGGTGGCTGGTTGCGGCCGGCCGTTTTCGGAGCGATGGACGGGCTCGTGTCCAACTTCGCGTTGATCGCCGGGGTGGTGGGCGCGGCCGGGGCCGGGCAGGGGGCGGTGCTGGCCGGGTTCGCCGGGCTGATCGCCGGTGCCTGCTCCATGGCGGCCGGCGAGTACACATCCGTGAAGTCGCAGACGGAGCTGATGCGGGCCGAGATCGCCGTCGAGCGGCGGGAGCTGGCGCGCAACCCCGAGGGTGAGCAGGCCGAGCTGGCGGCGCTCTACCGCGCGCGCGGGCTCGAGCCCGAGCTGGCCGAGCGGGTGGCCGCCGGGCTGTCGGCCGACCCCGAGCAGGCGTTGCGGGTGCACGTGCGCGAGGAGCTGGGCGTCGACATGGACGACCTGCCCTCCCCCTACGTGGCCGCCGCGTCGTCGTTCGGCGCGTTCTCGGCGGGAGCGCTGGTGCCGCTGGCGCCGTTCCTGTTCGGGGCGTCGGGGCTGATGGTGGCGCTGGTGCTGAGCGTGGTGGCGTTGTTCGGGTTCGGGGCCGCCGTCGCGGTGATGACCGCGCGCCCGTGGTGGCTGGGCGGCCTGCGCCAGCTCGCCCTGGGGGTGGGCGCGGCCACGGTCACGTTCGGGCTGGGTCACCTGCTGGGAGTGACCGTTTCCTAGGCCCCTCAGGGACGGGTGGAGGTGGCCAGTTTGATGCCGAGGCCGATGAGGGCGGCGCCCGTCAGGCCGTCCACGGCCCGGCGGACGGCGGATTTGGCGAACACCCTGCGCAGCGCGCCCACCACGTTCGCCACCGTCAGGAACCACACGGCGGTCCCGGCCAGCGCCACCGCCGACAGCGCCGGCACCGAGGCGCCGGAGCCGAGGAACTGCGGCACCAGCGCCACGAAGAACAGCGCCGCCTTCGGGTTGAGCACGTTCGTCAGCAGCCCCTCGCTGAACGCCGCCCACGAGCCGCGCCCGCCCGGGTCGGGCACGTCGAGCCGCAGCGCCCCGCCGCCGCGCCAGGCCGCCCGCAGCGACTTGACCCCGAGGTAGAGCAGGTACGCGGCCCCGACCACCTTCACCACCGTGAACGCCATGGCCGAGGCGGCCAGCAGCGCCGCCACGCCGGTGGCCGCCGCCACCACCCAGGCGAACACGCCCACCGCGATGCCGGCGGCGGCCGCCATGCCGTGCCCGCGGCCCGAGACCGCCGAGCGGCGGACCACCACCGCGAAGTCGGGGCCGGGCGACATCGCCCCGAGCATCACCACTCCACCGAAAGCCGCGATCTGCGCCATAGCCGTCATGGGGTCCACCTTACGAGCACCCGCCCCTCGGGGATCAAGGCGGACCGCTCCCATGTCCACGTCGGCACCGTGATCACCTCGGCGGTGCGGCCGAGCGGGATCGGGGTGTCGAGCAGGGCGGAGTGCGGGGTGAGCGGCAGGCCGCCGCGCGGGATGACGACGCTCTCCAGGGGTGTGCGCTGCGCGGGGCCGTCGGGCTCGTCGCGGTCGCTGCGTACCCAGGTGGCCTGGCCCGCGAAGGCGGTGAACGCCAGCGCGCCGTGCGGGGCCGCGCACGAGTGGCGCAGCGTGCCGGCGGGCAGCCAGCCGTGCTGCCCCCGCACGTACGTGATGCCGGAGACGCGCAGCTCGCCCGCCAGCAGGACGAACTCCTCCCCGGCCAGGTAGTGGCCGCGCTCGGCGCGTTCCCAGCCGGGCGGGAAGCGGACGAGCGTGGCCGAGCAGCCCAGCCTGGCCAGCCGGACCGGCATGTTGGAGCCGGGTAGCAGGAAGGCGTGGCCGGGCAGCCCGGCGTCGTCGAGCAGATCGATCAGCACGGGAGCGTCAGCGCCTGCGGCGCCGCTTCTTGAAGATCGTCCGCAGGGTCAGCAGCAGCACGACCGCCACGATCTGCCCTCCGATGACGATGCGGTTGACGTCGACGGCCGGCCGCCAGTGGGCGTCGTTGTCCTTGAGCACGTACACGCCCGCCGGGGTCGCCCCGAACCCGAAGCCGCCGCCGCTGCCTCCTCCCTCCTCACCCTTCTCGCTCTTGCCCTGGCCCTGGCCTCCGCCGCCCCCTTGGGCGACCCTGGCGACGGGGATGACGACGACGTCGCCGTGCTGGATCGGCTCGCCGAAGACGCGCTTGACGGTCGCGGCGTCCTTCGACTTCTCCACCAGTTCCATGATGTCCATCTCCCCATCGTCGCCCCGGAAGGCCGCCCCGTCGAACGCCTCCCGGTCAGTCGAACGTCGTGGAGATCTCGTGCCACCCGCCCGGCGCGATCTCCGCGGCCGGTTCGGGCCCCCAGGACCCCTTCTCGTACGGCAGCGGCGCCTCCTTCAGGTCGAGCACCGGCTGCACGATCCGCCACGACTCCTCCACCAGGTCGAACCTGGCGAACCTGCGCGAATCGCCGCTGACCGCGTCGAGGAGGATGCGCTCGTAGGCGGCCTCCATCGGCCCGAGCACCTTGGTGAAGTCGACGCTGACCGGCACCGGCCGGGCGTGCTGCTTGCCCGGCTCCTTGGCCAGCAGGTCGAACGTCACCCCGGCGTCGGGCTGCAGCCGGAACCGGATGAGGTTGGGGCTCTCGGGCGCGTCGCCGTTGGCGAACATGGTGACCGGCGGCCGGCGCAGCTCCGCGACGACCTCCAGGTCGGTGGTCGGCAGGGCCTTGCCGGAACGGATGCACCACGGCACCCCGGCCCAGCGCCAGTTGTCGATGTAGGCGCGCAGCGCGACGTAGGTCTCGGTGGTGGAGCCGGGGCGCACGCCGTCGGTGTCGAGGTAGCCGGTGTACTGGCCGCGGACGACGTCGGCGGGGTCGATGGCCTGGACGGCGCGCAGCACCCGCCACTTCTCGTCGAGCTGGGCCCGGGCGTCGGTGGACGGCGGCGGGTCCATCGCGAGGATGGCGAGGAGCTGCAGCAGGTGGTTTTGGACGACGTCGCGGACGGTGCCGTTGGCGTCGTAGAAGGCGCCGCGGTCGCGCACGTCGAAGTCTTCGGCCATGGTGATCTGCACGCTGCGGATGTGCGAGCGGTTCCAGATCGGCTCCAGCAGCATGTTGGCGAAGCGGAACACCATGAGGTCTTCGACCGGCTCCTTGCCGAGGAAGTGGTCGACCCTGCGCAGGTGGTCTTCGTCGAAGTAGCGCAGCAGCTCGCCGTTGAGCTCGCGCGCCGAGTCGAGGTCGTGCCCGAACGGCTTCTCCACCACGAGCCGGGCGTCGTGGTTGAGCCCGGCTCCGGCCAGCCCCTCGGCGACCGCGGCGAACAGCGCCGGCGGCACGGCGAGGTAGTGGACGAGGAAGCCCTTGCCCTCGGTCTCCGCGCGCAGCCGCTCGAACGTGCCCGGGTCGCGGTAGTCGCCGGCCACCAGCCGCAGGTTGCCCGCCAGCTTCTCGAACGCCGCGTCGTGCACGCCGCCGCACGCCTCGCGGGCGTGCTCGCGCAGCCCGTCGAGGTCGAGGTCGGTCTTGGCCACGCCGATGACCGGCAGGTCGAGCCGGCTGTCGGCCGTCAGCCGGTAGAGAGCGGGCAGCAGCATCTTGCGCGCGAGGTCGCCCGTGATGCCGAACAGGACGAGCGCGCCCGCCTGCTCCATGTCATGCCTCCTATCAGACCCGCCGGCCGCGCAGCTCCCGGTATTTGCGGACGAGCTGCTCGGTGGAGGTGTCGGGGAACGTGGTGGGTGGCTCTTCGGAGGTCAGCGCGGGCGCCAGGTCGAGCGCCATCTTCTTGCCCAGCTCGACGCCCCACTGGTCGAAGGAGTCGATGCCCCAGATCGTGCCCTCGACGAACACGATGTGCTCGTAGAGGGCGACGAGCTGGCCGAGCGTGGACGGGGTGAGCTTGGGGGCGAGGATCGTGGAGGTGGGGCGGTTGCCCGGCATGACCTTGTGCGGGACGATCTCGGCCGCGGTGCCCTCGGCGGCGATCTCGTCGGCGGTCTTGCCGAACGCCAGCGCCGTCGTCTGGGCGAACAGGTTGGCGGTGAGCTGGTCGTGCATGCCCTCGCGGTCTTCGTGGGGCTCGGCGAAGCCGATGAAGTCGGCGGGGACGAGCCGGGTGCCCTGGTGGAGGAGCTGGTAGAAGGCGTGCTGCCCGTTGGTGCCCGGCTCGCCCCAGAAGATCTCGCCGGTCTTGGCGGTGACGGAAGTGCCGTCGGCGCGCACGGACTTGCCGTTGGACTCCATCGTGAGCTGCTGCAGGTAGGCGGGGAAGCGGTGCAGCCGCTGGCTGTAGGGCAGGACGGCGCGGGTCTCGGCGCCGAAGAAGTCGGTGTACCAGATGCCGAGCAGGGCCATCAGCACCGGCATGTTGGCCTCGAACGGGGCGGTGCGGAAGTGCTCGTCGATGGTGTGGAAGCCGGCCAGCATCTCGCGGAACCGCTCGGGCCCGACGGCGATCATCAGGGACAGGCCGATGGCGCCGTCGTAGGAGTAGCGGCCGCCCACCCAGTCCCAGAAGCCGAACATGTTGTCGGTGTCGATGCCGAACTCGGCGACCTTGGCGGCGTTGGTGGAGACGGCCACGAAGTGCTTGGAGACGGCGTCCTCGCCGAGCGCGCCGACCAGCCAGCGGCGCGCGACCCTGGCGTTGGTGAGCGTCTCGAGCGTGGTGAAGGTCTTGGAGCTGACCACGAACAGCGTGGTCGCGGGGTCGAGGCCGGCGAGGTTGCCGGTGATGTCGGCCGGGTCGATGTTGGAGACGAAGCGGGCCGTGATGCCGGCGTCGGCGTAGTCGCGCAGCGCCTCGTAAGCCATCGCGGGGCCGAGGTCGGAGCCGCCGATGCCGATGTTGACGACGGTCTCGATGGGCTTGCCGGTGGCGCCCTTCCACTCCTTCGAGCGCACGCGGCCGGCGAAGGCGCTCATCTTGTCGAGCACGGCGTGCACGTCGGCCACGACGTTCTGGCCGTCGACGACCAACTCGGCCTCGCGCGGCAGGCGCAGCGCGACGTGCAGGACGGCGCGGTCCTCGCTGACGTTGATGTGCTGGCCGGAGAACATGGCCTCGATGCGCTCGCGCAGCCCCGCCCGCTCGGCCAGCGCGGTCAGCAGGCCGATGGTCTCGCCGGTGGCGCGGTGCTTGGCGTAGTCGAGGTAGAGGTCGCCCGCGGTGACCGTCATGCGCGCGGCCCGGCCCGGATCCTGCGCGAACAGCTCCCGCAGATGCCTGCCCGCCAGCTCCTCGTGGTGCTTGCCCAGGGCCGCCCACTCCTGGCTCTGGGTGATGTCGCCGTTCACGCGTTTCCTCCTCGCGTCGCCAAACCGATCATGCCTGGTCCCATCGTCCCGTAACTGCCTACCCCCCGCGGTTGATTCCGCGCACGGCGGAGCCGAGTCTTTAGACGGTTGGGGGGATTCATCCCGTTCTGTCGAGGAAGCAGCAAGGGCATGGATCGTATAGACGCGTACTGGCGGGCGGCGAACTACCTGTCCGTCGGGCAGATCTACCTGCTGGACAACCCGCTGCTCACCGAACCCCTGCGCCCTGAGCACATCAAGCCGCGCCTGCTCGGCCACTGGGGCACGACGCCGGGGCTGAACTTCTGCTTCGCGCACCTCAACCGGGTGATCCGCGAGCGGGACCAGGACATGATCTACATCGCCGGCCCGGGGCACGGCGGGCCCGCCGCGGTGGCGCACGCGTGGCTGGAGGGCTCGTACACCGAGCGGTACCCCGACGTGTCGCAGGACGTGGAGGGCATGCGGCGGCTGTTCCGCCAGTTCTCCTTCCCCGGCGGCGTGCCCAGCCACGTGGCGCCGGAGACGCCGGGCTCCATCCACGAGGGCGGCGAGCTGGGGTACGCGCTGGCGCACGCGTACGGGGCCGCGTTCGACAACCCGGACCTGGTCGTGGCGTGCGTCATCGGGGACGGCGAGGCCGAGACCGGCCCGCTGGCCGCGAGCTGGCACTCCAACAAGTTCCTGGACCGCCGGCGCGACGGCATGGTGCTGCCCATCCTGCACCTGAACGGCTACAAGATCGCCAACCCGACCGTCCTGGCCAGGATCCCCACCGACGAGCTGATCAAGCTCATGGAGGGGTACGGCTACCGCCCCCACCTCGTCGGCGCCGACCACGAGGAGATGGCGGGCACGCTGGACACCGCGTTCGAGGAGCTGGCCGCGTACAAGGCGGGCGACGCCGACCGGCTGCCGATGATCATCCTGCGCACGCCCAAGGGCTGGACGGGGCCGCGCGAGGTGGACGGCAAGCCGGTCGAGGGCACGTGGCGGGCCCACCAGGTGCCGCTGGCCACGGTCAAGGAGAACCCGGCCCATCTGGCCATGCTGGAGGAGTGGATGCGCTCGTACCGGCCGGAGGAGCTGTTCGGCTCCGACGGCAAGCCGGTCGAGGACGTCCTGGCGACCGTGCCGCAAGGCCCGCGCCGGATGAGCGCGAACCCGCACACCAACGGCGGCGAGCTGCTGGAGCCGCTGCGGCTGCCCGACTTCCGCCGGCACGCCGTCGAGGTGAAGGCGCCGGCGGAGCACGAGAGCGAGCCGACGCGGGTGCTGGGCGGGCTCCTGCGGGACGTGATCGCCGCGAACCCGCGCACGTTCCGGCTGATGGGCCCGGACGAGACGGCCTCGAACCGGCTGTCGGAGGTGTTCGAGGTCACCGACCGGGCCTGGGACGCCGAGCTGCTGCCCACGGACGAGAACCTGGGCAGCGGGGGCCGCGTCATGGAGGTGCTGAGCGAGCACCTGTGCCAGGGCTGGCTGGAGGGGTACCTGCTGACCGGGCGGCACGGCCTGTTCAACTGTTACGAGGCGTTCATCCACATCGTGGACGCCATGTTCAACCAGCACGCCAAGTGGCTGGAGTCGTCGCAGAAGATCTCGTGGCGACGGCCGGTGGCGTCGCTGACGTACCTGCTGTCGTCGCACGTGTGGCGGCAGGACCACAACGGGTTCAGCCACCAGGACCCGGGCTTCCTCGACGTCGTCGTCAACAAGAAGGCGTCCGTGGTGCGCGTCTACCTGCCGCCGGACGCCAACACCCTGCTGTCGGTGGCCGACCACTGCCTGCGCTCCAGGGACTACGTGAACGTGATCGTGGCCGGCAAGCAGCCCGTGCTGGACGTGTTCACCATGGACGAGGCCATCGCCCACAACACGCGCGGCCTGGGCATCCTGCCGTGGGCGTCCACCGACGAGGGCACCGAGCCGGACGTGGTGCTGGCCTGCGCCGGCGACGTGCCGACCCTGGAGACGCTGGCCGCCGCCGCGCTGCTGCGCGAGCACCTGCCGGAGCTGAAGGTCAGGGTGGTGAACGTGGTCGACCTCATGCGGCTGCAACCGCCGTCGGAGCATCCGCACGGCATGCCGGACGCCGAGTTCGACACGCTGTTCACCACGGACCGGCCGATCATCTTCAACTTCCACGGTTACCCGTCGCTGATCCACCAGCTCACCTACCGGCGGCACGGCCACGCCAACATCCACGTGCGCGGCTACAAGGAGGAGGGCACGACCACGACGCCGTTCGACATGTGCATGCTGAACGACATCGACCGCTTCCACCTGGTCATCGACGTCATCGACCGGGTGCCGGGGCTCGGCAGCAAGGCCGCGCACCTGCGCCAGCGCATGAGTGACGAGCGGCTGCGCGCCCGCGCGTACACGCGCGAGCACGGGGAGGACCCCGCCGACATCAGGTCGTGGACATGGCCGGGCACATCCTCGTCCTGAACACCGGCTCGTCCTCCATCAAGTACGAGCTGGTGGACGTGCGGACCGGGCGGCGGCCCGCGCGGGGGCTGGTGGAGCGGATCGGCGAGCGTTCGGGGCGGCTCACCCATCATGCGGGCGACGGGCCG
>NZ_JAATEP010000032.1:0-137624 GCF_012034275.1 Nonomuraea composti
AGCACGACGACGACCGGCGCCGTCGCCATCACCGACGCCAAGGGCTACAACTCCTCCTGCCCTGCCGGCCACAACACCTGGGACATCGACGCGATCGGGCAGGCGTGGGCGAACGGCCAGCCCAACTACGGGCTCAGGCTGGCAGGTGTCAGCGACACCGACACCTACAGCTGGAGACGGTATCGATCGGCGAACCATGTCGCCGGCGCGCACGACCCCGCCACCGAGCCGTCCCTGACGGTGCAGTACAACACCAGGCCCGGCAAGGTGAGCCAGGTCTCCCCGCTGCCGCAGGCCGCGACCAACGACACCACACCGGCGCTGGCGGGCAAGGCCGTCGATCCCGACGGCAACACGGTGAAGCTGACCTTCGAGATCTGGACCCCCACCGGCACCACGGCCCTGACGAGCGGGACGTCACCGTTCGTGGCCTCCGGCGCCACGGCCGGCTGGTCCCCCAGCGCCGCCCTGGCGCCAGGCGCCTACAAATGGCGGGCGACGGCCCACGACGGCACGGACCCCAGCAGCGAATGGTCCCCCTGGCAAACCTTCACCGTCGACACGGCCAGCCCCGGGCCGGCCACCATCACCTCCGACGACTTCCCCGCCGAGCAATGGTCAGGAACGCCGGACGGCTCAGGCGGGTTCTCGGGATCGTTCACCTTCGCCCCGCCCACGACCGACGTGGCGAACGTCCAGTACAAGATCGACAGCGGAGACTGGATCGATCTCGCCACGACCGGAGCCACGGTCACCGCGAAGCTGAGCTTCCCGGCCGGCGCGCACACGATCAGCGCCCGCACCCGTGACAGCGCGGGCAACGTCTCCGACACCACCGCCTACACCTTCTACGCGGGCAAAGGCGCGGCCCTGCTCGCACCCGCCCATGGCGAGCGCCCGGCACGACGCACCGCCCTGCTCGCTCAGGGCAGCAGCACCGACACCGGCGTCCGCTACCAGTATCGGCAGGGCGAAACCGACGCCTGGCACGATGTCCCCCTGACCGACGTCCGCTCCAAGGCCGACGGGTCCACCCCCACCACGTGGCCGGTGCCCGTCACCAAGGGCGCCACCCCCGAACTGGTGTGGAACATCGCCGACAGCATCCGCGACGATGGCCCCCTCGACGTCCGCGCGGTCTTCATCGAAGGCACGACGTCGACGGCCTCCCCGCACAACACTGTCGTCCTCGACCGCGTCGCCGGCGGCGCCCCCCGCCTGCCGATCAGCCTGGGCAACGTCAACGTCCTGACCGGCGACTTCACCCTCAACGCCGCCGACGCCACCGTGTTCGGCATGTCCGTCACCCGCTTCGCCTCCTCCCGCCGACCCCAGCTCGGCACCGCGAACCCGGGCCAGGCAGCGATCTTCGGCCCTCAGTGGGGCTTCGGCAGCGATCTGGAGAGCACCGCAACGACCTGGACCTCCATCCAGGCGATCTCCCCCGGCCTGGTGGCGCTGAAAGACAACGAAGGCGGCCAGACCGGTTTCACCGCCACCACGGACGGCGGCTGGAGGCCGGAGCCCGGGGCCGAGAAACTCGCCCTCACCAAGACCGCGGACGGCGGCTTCGTCCTCACCGACACCTCCGGTGTCACCAGCACTTTCGCCGCGGTGGGCGGCTCCACCACGAGCTGGCAGCTCGCCGGCACCGCACGCGCCGCCGACGACAGCCCCAGCGTCCTGCTGGTGTCGGAGGCGGTCACCATGAGCGGCAAGACGCTGGCCCGGCCGAAGTACCTGATCGCCCGCACCTCGGCCGTCAGCAACGACACCTGCAAGACCGCACCCGCCACAAAGGGCTGCCGGGTGCTGGAATACCTCTACGCCACCTCCACCACCGCCACCGCAGGCCAGTTCGGCACCTTCGCCGGCCAGGTCGACGGCATCCGGCTGTGGGCGACCGACCCGGGCGCCGGCTCGGCCACCGCGACCACGCTCGCGTCCTACGCCTACGATCCGAACGGCCGCCTGCGCCAGGTCTGGGATCCGCGGATCTCCCCGGCGCTCAGGACCCAGTACGACTACGACGATGCAGGCCGCCTGCAGAAACTGAGCCTGCCCGGCTCACTGCCCTGGACCTTCGCCTACGCCAAGGCCGGCGGCTCGGCAGTGGCGGGAGAGGGCATGCTGCTCTCGGCCGAACAACCGGCCCTGCGACCGGGGTCCAAGACGCAGACCGACGGCACCGCCACCTACAGCCTCGTCTACGAGGTTCCGCTGACCGGCGCCACGGCGCCGTACGCCATGGGCCGCACCGACGTGGCCGCCTGGGCGCAGGCCGACGCGCCCACCGACTCCACCGCGCTGTTCCCCCCGGACGCGATCCCGCGCGGACACACCGGCATCCAGCTGACCGCGAGCGACTACAAACGCGCCACGGTCGTCTACACCGACGCCTCCGGACGCTGGGTGAACGTCGTCCAGCCAGGCGGCCATGCCGAGAGCGTCGAATACGACAGCTTCGGCAACTCCGTCAGAGAACTCACCGCCGCCAACCGAGAACTGGCCCTCGGCAAAGGACCGGACGCGCAGGCCCGGCTCGAGTCCCTCGACCTCGCCGAGCTGAGCACGGCCGAGCGCGCCCAACTGCTGTCCTCGACCCACCTCTACAGCGACGACGGGCGCCGGGAGATCGACTCCTACGCACCCTTGCGGCTGACGACGGTCACCACCGGACTGAAGGCCACCGCAACCCTTCCGGCCGTTCCTGACGGCACCGAGATCCCCGGACGTCAGCACATCCACCAGGAATACGATGGCGGACGCCCGACCGATGGCTCGGCCGCGATCAGCAATGTGATCACCAAGACGACGACCGGC
Organism: Nonomuraea composti; assembly: GCF_012034275.1. NCBI lineage: Bacteria > Bacillati > Actinomycetota > Actinomycetes > Streptosporangiales > Streptosporangiaceae > Nonomuraea > Nonomuraea composti. Next base: position 2,824 of record NZ_JAATEP010000032.1, read on the forward strand.
CTGCAGGTGCGGGGCTACCCGGAAACTGATCGCCGCAGCCAGAGCAGCTCCTACGACTGGTCCAAGGGCATGCCCGTAGGCCAGACCGAAGACCCGGGCGGGCTGAACCTGACGCGGACCACCACCTACGACGCGGCCGGGCGGGCGGTCCAGGCCGCCACACCCCTGTCCGACGGGGACGACGCCGGCACGACCGTGGTGCGGCACTGGACCGCGAGCGGCACCGGCGCCTGTGCGGGACGGCCCGAATGGGCCGACCTGGCCTGCAGCGTCAGCCCCAAGGACAAGATCACCGATGTCAACGGCAACCCGGACGAGGACGTGACGGTCAGCACCGAGTACGACCGCCACGGCCAGCCAGCAAAGATCACCGAGACCGCCAACGGCGCCACGCGCGTCACCTCGATCTCCTACGACCCGGCCGGCCGCGCCATCCGCAGCGTCGTCACCGGCGGCCCCGGCGTCCCGGTGCAGGCATCCACCACCACCTACGACCCGGTCACCGGCAAACCGGCCACGATCACCTCCGACGACGGCAGCAAGGTCTCCTACGACTACGACGCGCTCGGCCGCAAGGTGACATTCACCGACGCCGACGCAGCCACGACGACGACCGAGTACGACGCCCTGGACCGGGTGCTGCGCACCGTGAGCTCGGCCCCATCCACCACCACCTACGAATACGACACCAGCATCGAACCGCGCGGCCTGGCCACCAAGATGACCGACTCCGCGGCCGGCGTCTTCACCCAGGTCTACGACGGCGGCGGCAACGTCATCCAGCAAGGACTGCCCGGTGGCGTGACCATGCGGCAGACCCTCGGCCCCGACGAGGAACCGTACTCGCGCGCCTACACCCTGCAAGGCGCCGCTGAACCCTTCTTCACCAGCACCGGCTCGACCTCCGTACACGAAGAGGTCACCGAACGAACCGGCCTCTCACGGGTGCGGCAGAAGTTCGACCCAGCCGGCCGCCTGGTCGAAAGCCTCGCCGAAAAACAGGACGGCAGCGCGGCCTGCATCCTGCACACCTACACCTACAACGCCAACGGCAGCCGCAAGAGCGAGGCATCGGCGACCTCGAACTCCGGCACGGCATGCCCCACCACCACCGCCACGCCCGTCACGCACGCCTACGACAGCGCCGGCCGGATCGTCGACCCCGGCTACGCCTACGACGCCCTCGGCCGGCTCACCGCCACTCCCGACGGGCTGACCAGCGCCTACTTCGCCAACGACGAGCTGCACCAGCAAACGGCCGGCGGGCTGCGCCAGACCTGGACGCTGGACCCGCAAGGACAACATCGCCGGGCTGTGGTGGAGAGCAACGCCACCGGCACCTGGCAGAGCACCGCGACCATGCTGTCCCACTACGACGGCGAGGACGTCGTCTGGAGCGTGGACGGCGCGGGCGACGTGACCCGAACGGTGCTCTCACCGGTGGAGGACCTCAACGGCATCGCCACAGTGCGGCCCGACGGCTCCGTGAGCCTCGAACTCGACGAGGTCACGGACGATGGCGAGATCGAGTACATCACCAGCAGCGGCGAGCTCATCGTCCATGACATGAGCGACGCCGCGATGACGAGCCTGCCCGCCCAGATCGTCGCCGGCGAGGAGGCCATCAGCCCGGCGCGGCTGCTGGCGCAGTGTCTGGGCTGCCAGGCCACACTGCTGGACGACGCGGAGGCGCCGACCACGGCCGAGACCGTGACGCCGCTGTACTCGCCGTCGGGTTCCCGGGCATCGGCCACCGACTACTGGCTGTTCAGCGCCAGCCTGTGGGCCTTCAAGGACTACAAGAACTGGGGCTCGAACTCCTGCCGGCGCAAGGACCTGGTCTGGAAGGACGACGGGTGTTCGGTGCCAAAAGTGCTCGGTGGCATCGCCGTGAAGCACTACAAGAAGCAATTCAGCTGGCCGTGCCAGCGGCATGACTTCGGCTACCGCAACTATCGCAAGCAGCGTCGCAACACCTCCGAATCGCGTCGGCACCGCATCGACAAGCGGTTCAAGAACGACATGTACAAGCACATCTGCAAGCCGAAGAACTGGTTCAGCGAGAGAGCGTGCAAGGGAGCGGCCTGGAGCTTCTACCAGTCGGTGGACAAGTTCGGAAAGAGTGCGTTCTACAAACGCTGGTAAATCCACTGGCCGTCAGCCTGATCTCTGGGCCGCGGGCCACCGACCGTGACCTCCCGGCCACGCACTTCAAAATGGCCGGCACGTGAAACACCTCTCGCTCTGGATGGTCGCCGGCTGCGTCAGCCGGCGATCACCCAGGGCGGAGGCGTCCTCGGCCGTCCTGCCGCGCGCGCACTCTGCAACGGGCCTTCGCGCACGAAGGGCAGCCCCTGAGCGCCTACATCTGAAATCGCCGCCTCGACGAGGCACGCCGCCCGCTCGCCGCACCGCACCCGCGCATGACGATCACGGACATCACCGCCCGCTGGCAGCTCCCCGACAGCGGCCACTTCGCCCACGCCTCCCCCACCGACTACGCCACGACCGCCGGCGGAGCAGCGGACGTCATAGGAGAATGCGCGGAGTATGACAAGAGCGCGAAGACCGCGGCCCGCAGCCGGATGTCCGGCAGCGCCGCGTCCGGTCCCGGTCTTTGGCGTGATGACGCGAGCCGGCCAGGAGGAATCCCCCATGTGTGCGTACGTCCTGGTGGCCGAGGACGCTCCGAAACAGGCCGAGCTGATGCGCCGTACCTGTGCCGGGAGGAGCACGTCGTGCGAGCCGTCGCCGACGGGCGCTCGGCGATCGACGAGGTACGGCGGGAGCGGCCCGACCTGCTGGTGCTGGACGTGATGATGCCTGGGGTCGACGGTCTGGACGTGTGCCGGGCGTTGCGGCGCGAGTACGACCTGCCGGTGCTGATGGTCTCCGCGCGGGCGTCGACGTCTCCCGCCTCGTTCAGCGGATCCCCCCGGTGGCTGGAACCGGCATGACCGACACCAGCACCGCGCCCGCCACCATGATCCCGGCCGACTGCGAACGGCCCCCATCACCGAACGGCCATCTCTCAGCCCCCCCAGCGAACCCCACGGGCCTGCATAGAAAAGCCCACCCCTGGCCGGCCGGTGCTTGTGACTTCGAGTGCTTGATGGCGGTGCGGCTTCAGAGGTAGATGGCGCGACCGCCCTCGAACCGCCTCACTCGAGCCTTCGGGCTATGCGACCCACCTCGGGGGGCGGCGGGAGACGTGGCATCGCCGTAAAGACGCCCTCGTCTCCGGAGGTGCTGAAGAGGCCCCGTTCGGTGCCGTAACGGATCGCCCCGTGAATCTCCTCTTCCGTCGCCAGGAGCTGGCGGGAGAGCTCCTCCAGCGTTGCCGAGACGGTGCAACCCCGGCTCCACACCGCCACGGCGGCCAGGTCGGCGGCGAACGAGGTGTAACGGTGGAATGCGTCCTGGCGCCGGATCATGGTCACTTGCTCGTCCGGCAGGCGCAGCACCTCCTCAACAGGCGGTGGGCTCGCGGAGGGACGATAGCGGGTCACCTCGGCGGAGGTTTCGGTGATCACCAGGCCGGCCGCCACCAAGAGCCGCAGTAACTCCTGCCGCGTGGCCGGTGCGGGCACACCCAGTTGCACGGCGTAGTCCGACAGATCCTCGGCAAGAGGGCCGCTCCAGTCGCCTGAGCTGCTGGACCATGGCCGGTACGCGGCGGCGATCTGCTCCTCGGTGGCGTCACCGGCGGCGGCCGCGACCTGGACGGCGTGCAGCACCTCCTGACAGGGCAGCCCGAGGACCGCCTCCCATCCAGTACGCCCGGACGGTACGGCGGGTCGGCTCCGCGCCAACCAGCGGGGAGGCTGAGGAGTCCCGGGGGCCACCCAGAACTGCATCCGCCAGAGGTCACCCTCCGATGCCTCGAATCCGGGGATCTCCGGCGTAGTCCTGAGGCAGGAGACGCGGACTCGATACATTCCCGGTGCTCCGAGCCGGAGCGGTCTGTCTGCGTAGTTTTCGCCGTAGAGCACGGTCGTCAGCATGACGGAACCGGTGTTGGCGTAGTACGGAGTCTCGACCACGTCGTGCCAGACGTCGTCCAATGGGGGAGGACCGTGATGCGCCTCCAAGCGCACGTGATGGTGCGTGTCGCGAGCTGACGCTTGCAACCATCCATCGCCCGCCTTGGCGATGGTACCGCCAGGCTGCGCGTCCACCGCGTGCTCGTCGAGCAGGGGCAACTCCGGTCGCGATCTGGATGCCGGGTCGACGCCAGGAGTGTCCCTGACGACGATCGTTCCGTACTCGGGCCAATGATCCTCTACGGCGATGATCCTCACGTATTGACCGTAACGGTCGAGATCAACGACCTGCACACCATCACCAAGGAAGTCGTCGAAACCGCCCGCGAATCCCTCGTCATCGGCTCCCTATGAATCCGATCATCGCGTTCGGAAACCGTTCGATTCTCAACACCCTGCGGACCGCAACCTTGCCGACTCAGGGCGGCCACGCGCCCAGATCGCCGGGTCGTCGCGTTCCGACGAAATCCGGTGGCGGCCGGGAGATCACTGGAAAGGATCTGCATACCAGGCGCCTCGTCAGCGACATGCCAGGCAGTTCAGCGAAGCTTCTGGTCAGCTGGTGCTGCTCGGCCTGTCACCCCTTGCCGCGGGCGTACCGGGCGAGGTCGCCCTTGTGCTGGTCGACGCCCGGGGAGAGGGCGGGACGCCCCGGGGCGAGGAGGTTGGCAGACATGGGAGCCGCGCCCTTCTCTCCTCGTTCATACGCTTGGAGCATCTTGCCGACCTGGGCTGGCTTGACGGTCTCGCCGAAGGGCGGCTCGTACGGGTCCACGACACATTCGACAAGGGCCGGGCCGTCGTGGGCGAAGGCCCGGGTGAGTGCGTCTCTCACCTGGCCGGTCTCCTCGGCGCGGAAGGCGGCCAGGCCACAGCCCTCTGCGACCTTGACGAAGTCGACCGGCGACAGGTCGCACCCGTATTGCGGGTTGCCCAGGTAGGCGTTCTGCTCCCATACCTCCAGGCCGAGCGTGTCGTTGCGCAGGACGATGACTTTGACCGGCAGGCGGTGCTGCGCGAGCGTGGCCAGTTCCCCCATGCACATGGCCAGCCCGCCGTCGCCGACGAACGCGACGACCGGCCGGTCGGAGTAGGCAACCTGAGCACCGATCGCGTACGGCAGCGCCGAGCCCATCGAGCACAACGTACCGGAGAAGGAGAACTGCATGCCGCGGCGCAACATCACCCGTGACCCCCAGGAGCTGACCGTTCCGGCGTCACCGGTGAGGATCGTGCCGTCGGGGATGACGTCGCTCAGCGCGCACGTCACTGCCTGCGGCTTCATCGGCACCGCGGGGTCGGCGGCTCGCTGTCGTTGCAGTTCCCACCACTGGTCGTAGAGCTCGCGCGCCCGCTCGGCGAAGGAGCGGTCCTCGCGCACCCGTAGCAGGGGTAGCAGCCGGGCCAGCGTGGCCTCGGCGTCGCCGCACAGGCCGACCTCGACCGGGTAGCGCATGCCGATGCGGTCGCCCGCCACATCGATCTGCGCCGCCCGCGCCTGGCCCGGCTTGGGCCAGAAGTCGTAGAACGGGGTACTGCTGCCGACGATGAGGAAGCCGTCACAGTTCTCCATCGCCCACTGCGAGGCGCGGGTGCCGATGAAACCGATCCCGCCGGTGCACCACGGGCTGTCGTCGGGGACGGCGTCCTTGCCGAGCCCGGCCTTGGCGATCGGCGCGCCCAGCGCCTCGGCGACCTGTTCCAGCAGCTCCCCGGCGCCGAACCGGGCCCCGGCCCCGGCCAGGATCGTGATCTTGGCGCAGGAGTTGAGCAGCTCAGCCGCGCGCTGGATGTCGTCCTCGGCCGGGATCTGGACGTGCCGCTGGCCGACGGCCGAGGTGTGGCCGGGCACGTTTTTCTCCGACACCGTGTCCTGCTCCTCGGTCCAGGACTGGGTGTCGATGGGGATGGTCAGGTGTGCAGGCGCGCGGCGGTAGAGCGCGGCACGCACGGCGCGGTCTGTCACCGCGACCGCGTGCGCCGGTCCCATCACGCGCTCGCTGAACACGCAGGCCGGCTCCAGCACCTTGTCGTTGTCGATGTCCTGCAGGAAGTGGGTGCCGACCAAGTCGTGGTAGGTCATGCCGGTGACGGCCAGCACCGGCGCGCCGTCGATCTTGCCGTCGTACAGGCCGTTCATCAGGTGCAGCGCGCCCGGCCCCGACGTGGCCACGCAAGCCGCCGGGCGCCCGGTGAACTTGGCGAAACCAACAGCCGCCATGGCGGCGTACTCCTCGTGCCGCACGTGCACGAACCGCATCTCCGGATGGGTCCGCAGGGACTCAAAGAAGCCGTTGACGGCGTCGCCGCAGATGCCGAAGCAAGTGTCGATCCCCCAGCCCAGCAGCCGCTCCACAACGAGGTCGGACGTCGTCTTGGACATGACATGGCTCCTTGTTGGCGGAACGGCTCGAAGCTGCCCGTACCCGCACCGGCCGCGGCGATGGCGACCTTGGTCGATTGTTGCCGGGGAACGGGCGGAAGTCGTACCGCCTGGGCGACGGGGTCGCCGGTGATGTCGGCCATGGCCAGGGCAGGGCAGCGGGCCGATTGAACGACGATCACTTAGCCGTCGCCGGCGATCGACGAGCTGGCCACCATCACCGACGACGTCGTCCAAGCCGCCTGCAACACCCTCGTCATCCGCGCCACATAGCGGCCAAGATTCCACGCTAACTACCGCAGAAAGTCACACGGTGCTCCGCAGCGAACACCAGCAGAGCTGGATGGCACGCCGGCGAACCCGTCCGTCCCCCACGCGGTGATGCCCGACTTCACGACGAAGGTAGCCACCGGCCGTTCGCCGCTGAGTGGAATTTCGTCTCCACCAACCGCGGTAGCCGGCGGAGATCAGGCGATGGGCTTGCCGGTCTCGGCGGCGAGCACTGGCCGGTCATCGAAATGGTGGCGGTTCCGCCTCCACGCGGAGACGAACAATGACGGCGGGCTGTCCGCGGCCGAATGGCGTCAGTACATCCCCGGACCGGCTTGTCAAAAGACCTGCCGTGACCACGTCCGGCGCGGGAAGTGGTGACAGGTTCCCGCGCGAACCGTCGCGGCAGTTCCGCGCGGTGGCAGCGACCCGATCGACGCTGGACTCGTATATGACACCGTCAGCGATCGGGCCGAGGAGCATTGTCCGATTGAATGCCTCGATCTGTCTGGCCGCCCCACGGTGAAGCATGGGGCAAGACAGATCGAGAGGCTGGGGTTGTTGAAGGAGGGACGGGCGAAGCCCGTACTGTTGTGAGAAAAAGCGAATTGCTCTCTAATCTGATTGCCTTTACAAAGTAAATTCACAATGGGAAAACAGATCACGGAACTTGTGCTGGGCAACTTCGGCAAAGGAGTGGAGAGATGCTGCCCAGCCGGCATGGAGACGCATGCCGGCTGGGCAGCGACGTGGGGTTTCGCGTGCCCGCCGGCGCTTGCCCGCGTCTGTAGCCGCCTCATGCTGCATCGCGAGCTTCGGTCAAGTACATGGCGTAAGCACTGTTGACCGAAAGGACCCCGGCTCGTGCGGCCCGACCAGGAGGAACCCGGCGGACCCGTTGACACGAACGCAGGCATTGGAAGATTTCTACCTGCGGCACTTCGGCACGGTGACGCGGTTCGTCGTATGGCCGACAGCCGACCCGCACACGATGGCCGACCTCACGGTGGAGATATTCCTCGCGGCACTACATTCCCGGCACACCTACCGGCCAGGACGAGGCAGCGAAGCCGGATGGCTGTACGGGGTAGCGCGCAACCTGCTGCTGGCCCAGCGACGCCGCACTGAGCGCGAGGCCCGCGCGTCGAACGGATCGTCACCCCGCCTGTTGGGCAGCGACGGCATCGCCGGCCTGACCGACCGCATCGACGCCGAAGAACCCGCCCCCGCGCGCTGTCAGCCACGGCCGACCTGCCGGGCGGGAAAGGGCGTAGCTCGAGTTCGTGGGGTCATCAGCCAACTGACGGTAGTGGAGGCGGCTCCAAGTCCTGGACATGAGGGTCGGAACGGCCAGAATCCGACTGGCGCACTGGCCCGCACAGCGGCTGGTGGCCGGGGCGGTGGTCGCGATGGTGGTGGTCGCCGTACCGCTGGCATCGAAGGCGCCGGAGTTGGCTGTCGCCAAGAACCCCGACGGGACCGTCACTGTGCGGATCAACGAGTTCGTCAGGCCCAAGGAGCTGGGTAAGAGGCTGCGGGAGGAGGACTACGGGGCCGCCGCAGCGGACTGACCCCCACAACGATGATGTCGTCGGCGCCGAGCACGCTCAGGTCGTGCGGCTCTGCGCCGCAGTCGAACCACGCCGTGGCCAGGCCAAGGCAAGGGGTCAGCGACTGCTCGGCCGAGGGCTCTCCCTTGCGGAGGGTCCTCGGCCGTCGACCGCGATGTCCGGCCGGCGCGGCTGCTCCCCTCAAGGCCGGGCCCGGCCGGAGCCGAGAGCGCGCCGACGGCGCCTGGCAGGCAGGCGCCGACGGCGCGCGGGTGCGGCTAGCGCCAGTAGACGACCGTGAGGGTCGGCGGCTTGACGCCCGCGTCCTTGTTCTCGGAGGCGGCGAAGGCCCGCCAGTTCGTCTTCTCGCTCTCGTCGGCGCCCCGGAGCTGGATACCGTAGTTGGGGGCGCCGTCCGCCCATGCCTTGACGATGTCGGTCACCGGCCAGGCGAGATAGCCGGCGCCGTCCGGGCAGGGCTCGGTCCAGGTGCGGCCGCGGCCCGCCTGAGTGGTGCTGGCCCCCTGCGAGGTCGTGGTGGGCTTGTTGTTCCAGGTGAGGTTGGTCTCCGTCCAGGGGCTCGTGATGCGCTCGGCCGTGAGTCCGGAACCGACCCTTGGACCGCAGGCGTTGGTCTCGAGGTTCCACATGCCGAGGCCGGCCAGGACCACCCGCTTGCCCTTGAGCGTGGCCGTGTCGAACGAGACCAGGCTGCGCATGATGTCGCCGCCCTGGCCGTTCTCCCACAGCATCGTGCCGGCGATGATCATCGCGTCGCCGGGGTGGGACGCCCACGAGGTGGCCACGTCGGTGTCGGTGACGACCGTGGGCATCGTGATCCCCGGGACCAGGCGCACCGGGTAGACGCGGTCCGGGTCGGACAGGAAGCCGGTGTCCGGCTTGAGCACCAGGACCTGGGCTCCGTCCTGGGACTCGACCGTGGCCGGAACCTCGGCGAGCGCGTCGCCGCGGGGCTTGCCGCGGCCGCTGGAGTCGTACATGACCGGTGGGGCCGACGAGGCGAGCACGTCACCACCGGTGCTCTTGAGCTGCAGGCCGCCATCTGCGCTCCGCGTCAGGTCCGCGCCCTGCGTGCGGATGGGGATGCGCAGTTCGAGCGGGCCCTTGGGCTTCTCCCGCAGCACCACGTCGTGGCGCAAGCCGGTCGGCAGGACGGTCACCACCAGATCGGCCCCGGGGCCGGCCGCGTCGGCGTAGGTGGCGACGTTGGCGCTGACCGACGGCTTGGGCAGCGGATTCGCCCAGTTGAGGATGAACACCCGGCCGACGCTGTCGACGAGCTTGGCCGCCGGCCCGTCGCCGCCGCCGGAGACCTCGACGACCGCCTGCGAGACGCGCGGCTTGAGCACCGAGCCTTCCGCCACGAGCGTGGTGTCGATGGCCGCCCAGGTGCCGTCGGACCGCTTGACGTTGGAGGGGCCCGAGGTGATCGTCGCGGTGAAGCTGCCATCGGGGTTGGCGACGGTCGTGCTGCTCTCGTCGGTCAGGCTGGGCACAGGCACCGCGGTGCCGGTCTCGGCGGCGCGGGCAGAGGCGGCCGCCTCCGGGCTCTGCTCCACTGCCGCGACGGCCGGCAGGCCGGTCGCAGCGGCGAGCGTGACGACGGTCGTCAGGCCCAAGGCCAGTTTTCCTACCGCAGCAGAAAATCGCATGTACGTCCTTTCATGAGGGGTGGCATCACAAGGGCACGGATCACCGCTGGTCGCGTGCGCGCTCGTTCCCGTTGCGGTGATCCGCGCCTTCCGTGCACGATTTTTGGGATCTGTCAGGGCGGGGAAAGGGAAATCCCTGGCGATCCGGCATGGGTCATGGCGCCATCGGCTCGCGGTTCCGACGGTCCGTGAGCGATTCGCCGGCGCGGATACGGCCGCGGCGGGGCAGGATCACGACGGCGTCCGGAGGTGCGCAGCCCAGACGCGGCCGCGGGGCTGGGCATGAGCGCCGGACGGTGGTGCGGTTCTTCCCCCTGAACCACAGGCCGGAGGATGACCGCTCAGCCGGCGTGACAACCGCGCCCCTGGCGGGGGCGCCGCGCCGTTCTGCTGCCGGGCGAGGTTCGCCACCGTGGAGACGTCCCAGGCCGCACCGAAGATCTGCGCAGGCGTCGTTTCGACATGGGACGACCGTAGTGAGAGCCACGGGCGGAACGCATCAGTCACATGACCGGTTGCCCGCCGCCGACGGCTTGGATGACTGACCGGGCAGGCGGTCGAGCAGCTCGTCCGTTATGAGCTGTACGGGCTCATCCGCCGGCTCGGCCAGAACGCCGGCTCAATCATAGTCATTCGTCCGATCGCAGGACGAAGACCGTGAGGGCAAGGTGGGCTCATGCAACCTGACTGCCCACCCCGGCCCGCGCCGCCGGGCCAGGCTCGCATCGCCGCGCTCAACATCTGCGTGGATTCGCGCTGTGCGGCATCCTGCCGGCCAACATCCAGGCGATCGCCGGCGCGGGCGACGTCGTCACCGGACGCTCGTGGCTGGACCTGTTCGTCCACCAGCGCTTCTTCCCGATCTTCTCCCTGCTGTTCGGCATCGGCTTCTCGCTGTTCCTGCAGTCCGCCTCCGAGCGCGCACGCCACCCCCGAGTGCTGCTGCTGCGGCGACTGCTGGCCCTGCTCACGATCGGCCTGGCACATTTCGTGCTGCTGTGGCAGGGCGAGATCCTGACCTTCTACGCCGTGGCCGGCCTGATCGCGCTGCTGCCCTCGACCTGGCTGCCCCGCTGGGCCGTGGCCGCGCTCGCCGCGATCCTCCTGATGGCCGCGCTGCTGGCCGGCGGCTTCTACACGATGGTGCCCGTGCTGTTCCTGCTGGGCTCGGCGCTGGTCCGCTACGACTTGATCGCCCGCATCGAGAGCTCCGCCGGCGTCCCCGCCGTCCTGGCCGTGCTGTTCGCGGCGGGCACGGCACCCGCCCTGTGGATGCAGACCGGCGCCGAAGACCCCCGTCTCGCCCGGCTCGGCTGTCCCGCTCTCGCCGCTGTCGATGCGGTCGGTCCCGGCGATCAACAAACCGATCCTGTGGCCCTTCTTGAAGAGGTAGTCCTGTGGCAACGTCAGCCACGCGACCTTGCCGTACGTGCCGGCTGGCGACGCCTCGATCACGTTCGGCACCGAGTGCCGGCCGCGCCGCCGTTTTCCTTCTTCGGCGGTGAGGATGAGCTCCATGTGGTCAGTGCGGTGGCGAACCAGGCCCTCAGCCGATGCCCTGTCCACAACCGTGCGCCCGCCGTTGCAGCGGCTTTCGTTTGGAGCGGGGAGTCGATGGCGGCGTCGGCGGCCTTGCGGGCCTCCGGCGCGACCGCGTCCGCGGATCTGAGGTCGTCGTAGCGGAGCTTCCCGGTGGGGGCCCTCTGACATGTGGACCTCATCGTCAAGGCCTGAGCTGTTGACGCACCGGCACGAGGCCGTGACGATCACATCGCATGAGTCATCCCGCTGCTGAAAAGACCAGCTTTCGAGTGCGGATGGAGACCAGCCAGTGGCCGATCATCGATGCCACGATGGACAACGAAGCAAGCGTGGAAGCCGGCGAGGGCGACCCGCGGAACGTGGCCGACCTCGGTGACAGCATCCGTCAGGCCGGCTGGGCCCAGATTCCGGACTGGCCGCGTGACCTGGCCGGGTTCGAGCATTGGCCGGCTCCCGGCCAGACCTCGACACTGACTTTGGGCCGAGCGCAATGGGAGCTGGTCATTTCCGCGCTGGAGCGCTGGTCGTCCGTGACCGCCGACCTCGGGGATCCCGAGGCCGCGCACCAAGCCGAAGCAGATCGCGCCCTCGTCGAGCTGATCCGCACACAACTGCTGGAGCAAGGATGGACGCCTCGCTGACGTGCGCGGAGAGACTCAGCCGGCTTGTTCGTCCAGCCGGTCGAGGAGTGTCGCCCGCGGCGCCGCCACCGCCGGTGCTCGTGCGCCGGGTTCACGACGTCACCGACACTGTCGGGCGGGGCCAGACCAAGTACGAGAGAAAGGGGCAGTGTCCCCTCCCACCTCGGAGAAGTTATTGATCAGTGGGTACGGCGGCGGGGTGCCAGGACCTCGGTGACCTTGGCGATGGCCTCGGCACCGGGCTTGACGTAGCGCATGGCGGTGCGGGGGTTCTTGTGGCGGGTCTTGCCCATGATGAGCTGCAACGGGACCTCGGCCTCGCCGAGATGGGTGGCGGCGCTGTGACGCAGCTGGTGCAGATCGAGGCCGGCGTGGGTGTCCAGCAGGACGCGGGCGCGGTCGTAGCCCAGGCGGGCGCGGCCGGTGTGCGGGCAGATGTCGGCGGCCGCGGGGCGGCGGGCCGGGACCGGGCGGCGTTCGGACAGGAACAGCGGGCCGTGCGTGCGCCTGTCGCCGTCCGTAAGGCGGAGGAGGCGGGGTAGCAGGTGGGCGGTGCCCGTCTCCCAGTACGCCCACTCGGTGGCGCCGCCCTTGGAGCGGACGGGGGCGCGGCGGTGCTCCAGGTCGAGGTCTTCGACGTTGAGCGCCAGGATCTCCGAGGCTCTGGCCGCCGTTTCGTAGAGCATCCGCCAGAGCGCCCGCTCGCGTAGCGGAATGTCGCGGCGTGAGAGCAGCCGGTGGATCGTGGTCTTGGCGACGGCGCGGGTCTCGTCGGCGTTCTCTTTGCGGCGTTCGGCGTCGGCCGGGACCGAGGGCGCAGCCCAATGCTTCTTGGTGCGGCACCAGGCCAGCCAGGAGGTGACGGCGGCGCGGTTGCGGTTCCAGGTCGCCGGCGCGCTCGCGCCCCACAGCTCGGCGAGCGTGGCGCCGATCTCGGCGTCGGCAACCTCGGCCAGCGATCGGTCTCGGCCGAGCCGGTCTATAACGCGGTCGATTGCGGAGGCGTAGGCGCGGTGGGTGTTCGGGTTGGCCGTGCGCGGGATTGCGAGAAAGGCGTCGGCGGCCGCGGCGAGCGTGACATGCCCACCCCGGAGAGCGGCGACCTTCGGCGCGGCGCTCATGCCGGTCGCCCGGCAACGCCCGTCGCGATGTACCGGATAACGTGCCGGAGTCGCGCACCACTCCGGCGAAGGGTTCTCCTGGTCGGCGCGGCGCCGTGATCGCTCATGTACGTGATAATCATCTATTATCACGTACATGCTTGCGGTTCCTGACCGGCATGCCGGACGGCTCAGTCGGTCGAAATGTGTGGGCAGACCTCACTCACACTGCTGGTATCCACCGGGCACCGGCCTCGGTCGCGTTCATATCCACGAGCGCATCAGCATCCGGGCCCACCACGCCGCGTGCGGGATCGTCTCGCCGGACAAGATTGGATAGAGCCACCAGAAGTTGACCAGGACAATGAGGGCTCCCGCTCCGACGATGGCCGCCCCGGTGGCTCTCCTGATCGACGCCGTTGCGCCGGGCCCGAGTGCCAGCCCTGCGGCGATCGCCAGCGCCAGCACCATGAACGGCACGACGGGGAGCATGTAGAACAGGTACATGGTGCGGTTGTCCGCGATGGCGTAATAGAACCACGGCAGCCACCCCGCGCCGTAGGCGAGCAGCACGGCCCCGGCTCGCCAGTCTCGAACGGCGGTGTACCGGGTGATGAGCACGACGAGCGCGGGCAGCGCGAGGTACCACAGCGCCGGCGTGCCGACGCCCAGCACCGCTTGTGAGCAATCCTTGGCCGCACAGGCGTTCGGCGGGCTCAGGTAGTGAAAGGCGACGGGACGTTGCAGCAGCGGCCACTGCCACGGTTCCGACATGTACGAATGCCGGGTGTCCAGGCCGGTGTGAAAGCCGAGCACCTGGACCTGGTAACCGAGCCACGAGCGCAGCGAGTCGAAGACGAAGAAGCCGGGCCCAGCCTGGGTGGCCTGCTCCCAGTTGCGTCCCCAGCCCTGCGCGCGCAGGAACCAGCCGCTCCAGCTCAGCACGTAGACCGTGGCGGGGACCAGGGCGAACGCGCCCGTCAGACCCTGCAGGGCCGCTGACAGGCGCGGCCGCAGTCCCAGCGCCCGCCCCGCGCCCGCATCCCACATCAGTGAGAGCGCGGCGAAGGCGAGCAAGAAGAAGACCCCCGACCATTTGACGGCGCACGCTGCGCCCAGGCAGGCTCCCGCGGCCAGCCGCCAGGGCCTCATGCCCACCTGGGGCCAGGCCCCCTCCAGGGGAGACATTTCGGGCAACCGCTGCCTGACCCAGTCCCTGTCAACAACCGCACAGGCGAAGGCGGCCAGTACCCAGAACATCAGGAACACGTCAAGCAGCGCCGTCCGCGAGAGCACGAAGTGCAGGCCGTCGAGAGCGAGCAGCAAACCAGCCAGGCAGCCCAGCAACGTGGACCGGGTCATCCGCCGCGCCACCCTCGCCATGATCAGAATCGACAACGTGCCCGCCACCGCGCCGGCGAACCGCCAGCCGAAGGGCGTCATGCCGAACAGCCACTCGCCGATGGCGATCATCCACTTGCCGAGCGGCGGGTGCGCGACGTACTCGGCGCATTCCTCGACGGTCGGGCACCGCCGCCAGATGTTAAGATCGCCAGCCATGATCATCCGGTTGGCGATCGGGTCCTCTTCGGTGCCCAACGTCATGCGCTCGACACCGAACGTCAGCAGTGAATAGGCCCCCTTGATGTAGTGAGTCTCGTCGAAGACCACCGCGTACGGTTCGCCCAGCCGGAGAAATCGCAGTGCTCCGCCGAGCACGGTGACGAAGAGCGGCCCCACCCATCCCCACCACGCGTCGGCCGGCATGGGCGGAACCAGCTGGCGCACCGTGATTCGGGCAAGGCTCTGGGGATGCAGGTTCACCGCTGAACCGCTGCCAGGTTGAGCACGGCCAGTTCAGGCCCATGGCCGGAGCCGCAGGACGTCGAGCCGGGCGAACCACAAGGCGGCGCCTGCCAGCTGAACACCAACCCAGGGGAGGAGGACACGCCGCTGTGCCAGGTGGCTCCAGTTGGTGACTTCTTCAGGCCGATCTCGAGGCTCTGCCCCGTGACGAAATCGTGCACGGTCGCGCCGAGGTCGACGAAGCGATCTGCGCGAATCTGCGATGCCGGGGTGAGATGGCCGCGTACGGTCCGCGATGCGCCACCGGCGAGACTCCACATCACGGTACGACCTTCCAGCGTGGCCACGCACCAGTTCAGGCTGCAGCGCATTCCCCTCGCCCCTGGCGGCGTAGCCAGGGAGGTGCGTTCGCCGGTTTCCAGGTTGACGAGCACGCCTTGGTTGAGGTCGGTGTCGTACTGGCGGACATCGGATGCCCAAGGCCAGGACACCAGATGCAGGCCGTCGGTGCCCGGCAGGGCCTGGGGTGCGCCACCGGTGATCGGGACGGCGTACAACCCGCCATGCCGGACCGACCAGACGATGCGATCGCGCAGGACACCGAGGCGTTCCACCGCCGCCGCCGGTCCACTGAGGCGTGCCAGGAGGACGGCCTGTCCGCCGGCGCGAGGCAGCGCCCACACGTCCGTGGACTTCTGGGCGTGTACGTCCTGGGCCCACCAGGCGATGTGCTCCGGGCCTGGCTCGATGGCCTGCGGGTCGTAGTCGCGTGCACCGTCCGGCTGCGGCATGTCGCCCAGGACCCTTGTCGTGCCCGCCGCGGTGTCGTACACCTCCAGCCGCCCGCCCCTGTCGAAGGACGTCTCAGCGCGCAGCAGCAGCTCGGTGGTGCTCAACGCGGTCACCGGAGTGTACGTCGAGCCATCGGACGCAGCGGCCGGGATGGTGGTCATCGCGGACGACCAGACGCCCCTCGTGGAGGCGGAGGCGGAGGTGACGGCGGAGATGGCTGCGGGCGAAGGGGTGGCGGACGCGTCGCGGCGGCCGAGGTCGGCCAGCGATCCCGTCGCCAGCACCAGCGCGGTCACGGCCGCGGCGGCGAGCGGCACCGAGACCGTCAGAGCCCGGCGACGGCGACGCAGCCGGCGTCCGGCCCGCATGGCCGCGCCCACGTCCACCTGCGACGGCGGATGCTCGTCCGGCACCAAGTTCTCAAACAGGGGCTTGAGGTCCTTCATCGATCCTCCTTGGTCGGAGTCACCTCGAGGAGCGCGCGCAGGGTCGCGAGCCCGCGTGCGGTCTGGCTCTTGACGGTCCCGGTCGAGCAGCCGAGCGCCGCGGCGGTCTGTTGGACGCTCAGGTCGCAGTGGAAGCGCAGCACCAGAGCGGCCCGCTGCCGTGGCGGCACCAGGGCCAGGGCCCGGCGCAGGTCCATGGACAGGTCGGCGTCCCAGCCGTACGCGGCGGCCTCGGGCGGGGCCGGTTCGGGAGGGGAAGCGCCCAGTCTCGTACGCGAGAACCAGCCGCTCCGCTGCTCCTTCAGGAAGATCCGCACCAGGATCACCCGTACGTACGCGTCCAGGTCGTCGGCCTGGCGGGCGTGGCGCCACTTGACGTACAGCCGGGTGATCGCCGTCTGCACCAGGTCGTCGGCACGATGCCAGTCCTGGCACAGGGAGTAGGCGATCCGGCGTAACCAGAGCAGGCGGCCGCGGACATACGCGATGTACTCCGCGTCCGCACTCAAGAGATCCACAATCTCCCAGATACCGCCGCTCACCGGAACGGTTGCATCATGCGTCGTGAATTCTTCCTTCTTGAGCCGAGACCCGGATGCCGGCAAGGCCATCACAATGCGGCCTGGCGACACCGACTACACGCCGCCGAAACACGGCACGGAGTTCGTCTTCGGCGACTCCGCGACCGGGGAGAACCCCACGCCGCCACCATCACTGAGACCACCCGCTACGGCGCTGCCCAGGCCTGGGACAGGCTGCACCCCCGCCTCACCCGCCGGGCCGCCTGGCTCGGCTTCCCGGCGAACTGCCTATCATCGAGGGCACCGTCCTGCGCCTCCAGGTCGAAAGGTACTCGGCAAAGCGACATGGAGGTCGTGGCCGCCGTCTCCGATGGGGCCGAGGCCGTCTCCGTGGCGCGGCGGCTTCGGCCGGACGTGTGCCTGCTCGACATCACGATGCCCAAGCTCGACAGGCTCGAGGTGACCCGCGTCCTGGCCAGGCCCGGATGGACAACCCGCGGGGATGGTCATCGTCACCACGTTTCTCCATCAGCAAGGCATTGTCCTCCATACGAGGATGGAACCGATGCTGAAGGATCGAACTGCTACCGAGTTCGCCGATGGAGCTGAGCGATGACCGCCGCGGCGCCAGGACCGGGGGTCCCGACGGCGATGGCGCAGGATCCAACAAATATGCCTCTCACCTGCGCTCATGCAGAGGCCTCAGGCCGATGGGCCAGACTCGAGGCCCGCCCATTGAGACAGGCCAGAATATTTGTTGCATCTTCGGCCCAAGCTAGGGAACCCCGAGAAGCAGCGGACCGAACGACGCCGGCAGATCTTGCAGACCGCGGCCGCGATGCTGGCCGAGATGCCGGTCGCGAAGCTGAGCCTGAACGAACTGAGCCGGCGCGTCGGCCTGGCCAAGGTCAATGTGCTGCGCTACTTCGACTCGCGCGAGGCTGTCCTGCTCCATGTCAGCCACGGCGGCAGCGTAGGGCAGGGGTCCGACATCCGGCGCGGGAGCCTCAGGGCAGGAGGGCGGCGATGCGGGCCGCTCCGCCGGTGGTCAGCCACTGGTCGAAGGTCAGCAGGCCGGGATGAAGCTCCCGGGCGCGGGCCAGGTCGGCGCCGTAGCCGCCGTTGCGGTTGAGGAAGCCGACGGCCTCGGCGAACGCCGCGTTCTGTGCCCGTACCGCTTCGATCGGGACGGGCACGTATGGGATGTCGCGGCCGAGGGCGGCACTCAAGGCACGCGCGATCTGCGGCGGGGTGAGCTGGTCGCCGGCGAGGTCGACGGCTCGGCCGAGATAGCCCTCCGGGTCGCCGAAGGCCAGGGCCGCGAAGGCGCCGATGTCGGTGAGCGCGATGAGCTGTTCGGGGACGCCGGCGGCAAGCGGTGTGGCCAGCGTTCCTGAGCCGAGGCCGGAGGAGGGATCGGCGTAGTTGTCCATGAACGACGCGGGCCGCAGGATCGTCGCCGGCGCGCCGATGCGCCGCAGGTGGTGCTCGATCCGGAGCTTCGGCTCGAACGCGCGTACTCCCCCGGCCCGGGGCGCGCCCGCCACCGACGAGAACACCAGGTGTGCCGCGCCCGCCGCCAGCGCGACGTCGGCGATGAGGCGCCCCCTGGCGATCTCGGCGTCGTACGGGACCGGCGTCGCGCCCAGCACCCCGGCCTGGACGCTGAACACCCCGTGAACCCCGGCCATCGCCGCCTCCAGCGTCGTGCGGTCACCGGGCCGATCCTGCGCGATCTGCGCGCCCGCCGCGGCGAGCTTCCTGGCCGGGGGTGAGTGCGGGGACCGGGTGAGCGCCCGCACCGTCCAGCCGTCGGCGAGCAGCCGGTACGCGACCGCTCCTCCCTGCCTGCCCGTCGCCCCGGTGACCAGGATGACCTTGTTGTGGTGGTGTTCCGCCATGATGCCGCCCTTTCGACGCGATCGAGGTCCGGCGCCAGCCTGGCGGGATGGGGCATTGCGGAAAAGTGGCCGTATTGCCGTTGATCGCGGGTTTTGTGCCAGGATGGCGGGCCATGGGTTTTGAGCGGGTCGTCGCCTACGCGCCGAGCGGGGTGACCGCTCTGGCGCTGGGCATCGTCAGCGGGGTGTTCGGCGCCGGGGCGGGCCGTCCGGCGTTCGAGACGGTGATCTGCGCCGAGCGGCCCGGCGAGCTGCGGACCGACCTCGGCCTTCGGCTCCAGGTCGGGCATGGCCTGGCTGCGCTCCGCGGCGCCGACCTGGTGCTGGTGCTGCCGGGTGATTCGTTCCGCGCCGAGCCCGCCGCGGCTGTGCTGGACGCGCTGCACTGCGCGCACGCGGCGGGGGCGGTGGTGGCCGCGCACTGCACCGGGGTGTTCGCGCTCGCCGCCGCCGGCCTGCTGGACGGCCTGGAGGCCACGACACACTGGCGGTACGCCGGCGAGCTCGCCGGCCGCCACCCCGCCGTACGGGTCAGGCCGGACGCCCTCTACCTCGACCACGGGAGCGTCGCCACCGGGGCGGGCGCCGCCGCCGGGCTCGACCTGTGCCTGCACCTGCTCCGCCGCGAGCACGGCGCCGCGCTCGCCAACCGCGTCGCCCGCGACCTGGTCACCCCGCCGCACCGGGCCGGCGGCCAGGCCCAGTACATCAGCACGCCGATGCCCGGCGACGGCGACGACGGGCGGCTCACCGAGGTCATCGCCTGGGCCCGCGCGAACCTGGACCGCCGCGTCTCCGTCGCCGAGCTGGCCGCGCGGGCGCTGATGAGCCGCCGCACGTTCGCCCGCGCCTTCAAGTCCGCCACCGGTGCCAGCCCGCACGCCTGGCTGCTGGCCCAGCGCCTCGACCGGGCCGAGCACCTGCTGGAGACCACTGACCTGCCGGTCGAGGAGGTGGCGCGCCGCGTCGGCTACGGCAGCGCGACCGTCCTGCGCGAGCGGTTCGTCGCACGCCGCGGCGTCGCGCCCCGCGACTACCGCCGGGCCTTTCGGCAGCTTCACTGAACGCCGAGGGCCTGGCCTGTTCGACATGTTCGCCCGCTCCCGCTCTCTCCATGGTGACAAGAGATCGCCGGGCGAAGCATGTCGATGGAGATCCGCGGTTGGCGGCGTTCGTGACGGAACGGGATGCCGTGTCACTGCGTCACGGCTACGTTCTGGCCGCGAACCCGCATGGCCATGAGCCGCGCCAACGCCCGATCGGGGGCCTCAGCGGGGCCTTTGGCCGTGGCGGCCGTCGTCGCCGCGGGCTGCTGCGGCTCGGGAGTGGGTGCCGCGGCGGCCACGCGGGTGTCGCTGAGCGGCAGGAGCAGGACGGCGCCGGCCTCGACGCACACCGGCACACCGGCACACGGTGACAGCGCCTCGTGGGTCATCCCGACGCTCCCGCGGATTGTTCGATCTACAACGAGCGCAGCCCCTGCAGGGCGACGTCGAGGGCACGCCGGATCGAGACCAGGTACTCCTCCATGGACGGTCCCTGGCGGAGGCTGGCCGTGCCGGCGGCCTGAGCGGCTCCCATCAAAGATCCGACGGCGGCAGCGGCGGTGACCGGGTCGAGCACGCCGGGGTAGGCGTTCAGGAGGGCGCCGGCGATCGTCTGCTGGAGGTCGGACATGACGTGCAGGGCCTTGGCCTGCACGGCGGGCAGTTTCATGACGGTGTCGTCGAGGCGCTTCAGGTCCTTGCCGGCCCCGGCGAGCGGCCCCTCGGCCAGGCGCCGGGCGAAGACTCGTTCGTAGATCTCGAGCAGGACGTCGGAGACGTGTTCCCGCGGCGCCCGTTCGCGGATCACTTCGACGGCCGCCTCGACGTACTGGCCGGTGTCGGCGAACAGCACGTCCTCCTTCGTGGGGAAGTGGTTGAAGAACGTCTTCTTGGCCACGTCGGCCGCCTGGGTGATCTGCGCGATGGTGGTCTGCTCGTATCCCTGTTCGGCGAACAGCCTGAGCGCTGTGTCGACCAGCAGTTGCCTCGTCTGGAGTTTCTTGCGCTCGCGCCGCGTCTCATCCGCCATAGCACGAGAGCCTACACCAGGCATATGATTATACTCAGACTACTTTTAGTCCGAGTGTCATTTCATCGAAGGTGTCGACGAGTCGGCACGCACGTCGGCGCAGAAAGGACGGAAACCCCATGACTCTTTCCCTTCCCGCTCTGACCCCCGTGGAGGAAACCTTGTGGATCACCCTGACCGGCCGGGCGTTCGACAGCCGCCAGCCGGACCCGATCCTCGGCGACACGATGGCCGACGCACTCGTCCGCAAGACCGGCTACACCAACGACAAGCTCCGCTGGACCAAGGCTTCCTGCGTCGAAGTCGCCCACCGCGCCAAGAAACTGGATGAGGTGGCGCGGCGGTTCATCGCCCGCCACCCCGACGCGATCGGTATCGACCTGGGCGCCGGGCTGGACACGCGGGCGCTCCGCATCGACACACCGCCCACCGTCGACTGGTACGACGTCGACTTCCCTGACGTCGTCGCCGCCCGGCGGCAACTCATCCCCGACCGCCCGCACGTCCACACCATTGGCGCGGACCTGACCGACCCGGCCTGGCTGCAGAGCCTCCCCGCCGACCGCCCCGCCGTGATCGTCGCCGACGGCCTGATGGCGTTTCTCGCCGAAGCCGACATGATCTCCCTGCTGCGGTGGCTCACCGACCATCTCCGCAGCGGGGAGATCGCGTTCAACGTCTACAACACGTTCACCGTCCGGGCCGCGAAACTCGCCCCCAGCGCTCGGTTCCTGGTCCCCCTCTTCAAGTCCGCGGGCTTCGGCAGCCGCGACATCGTGCACTGGAACCCCGAGCTCACCCTCATGGAGGAGATCATGCTGGTCCGCGAGCCGGAGGTCGCCCAGTATCCGCCGGCCCTGCGCCTGTGGACCCGCATGGCGGCGCTCAGCACGTCCCTTTCCAGGCTGGGCACCGTGGTCGCGCACTACCGATTCTGATGCGAACGCCCCCGCGAGCCCGGCCGGCTGACCGATGCGCGAAGACGCGCGGCGCTGCGGGCGTCGGGAGCCGAAGCGCGATGCTCGCCGGCTTCTGATTAGGCCGCCACCCGGCCGCTTTCCCGTGGAGCCGCCTTGACGCCGTCCCGCCCCCAGAGCAGGACGGCTCCCGTCAGCGCCAGCCCAACCGCCATCAGCACGAGCAGGAGTTCGTAACTCCCCGCCTTCACCGGCACGTTGCGCCAGGCCAGATGAAAGCCCCAGTGCACGCCGGCCGCCATCCACAGCCCGCCGCCACGCACCCGGGCCGCCCCGGCCGCGAAACCGAGCGTCGTGGCCATGAGCGCGTAGAGCAGCTTGGTCCCGAAGGCGCTTCCCGAGCCTATCGAGATGAGGTGCATCGACCCGAACGCGACCGACGTGATGATCAGCGTCGCTCGCGGCGAGAGCCACTGCCGCAGGCTGTCGAAGACGTGACCGCGCCAGAGCAGCTCTTCCGGGAAGGCCTGGCCGAGCAGCAGCGCGACGGCCAACGCCGGCAGCAACGCCAGCACGGCAGAGACGTCCAGCGACACCCAGGTCCCGGCCCCCACGACCACGACCATCCCGTGGGCGGCGAGTATCGGCAACCCACCGGCAAGGACACCGGACAGGAGATGCCACGGCCGCCGCCAGCCCAGCGCCCGCCAAGGCCGCCGGTCCAGGAATCGCCGCACCAGATACACCACGAGCAGCGCGGTCAGCGTGATCCCCGCCGCGCCGGCAAGTTGCTGCAGCACCGGGCCGGCGCGGTCGGGGACCAGTAACGACAGGAGCGAGCCGAAGAACACCTGGACGAACATGACGACCACGGCCAGCAGGACGGTCCACAGAGGCTTCATGCCGGGAACGCTAGGCTTGCGCGGACACGCGGCGCATCGGACGTGCGATAGAGCCGGTCATGCCTCGGCCATGACCAACGTCATGATGACCTTTGGTGGATCACAGGCGCCCCGGCGCGATCATAGGGTCGTCTTATGGTGTGGCGACGTGATCCCGACCGGCCCGCTTTCCTCAGCGTGGTGTTCTGACTGACGCTCGGGGCCACCGTCGCGATCAACCTGGCGGTGGCGCCCGGCACCGTCCTGGAGCGGGTCCTGTTCCTGGCCGACGTCGGGTTGCTGTGCGGGCTGTGGCCGGTGATGCCGTGGCGGCCCGTACACGGCGTCCGTCTCCTGGCGACTCCTGTTTTCCTGGCCGGCACCCTGCTCCTGGGGCTGGTCGGGGCGGCCGGCACGCACGCGCCCCTGGTGCTCATGGGGGTGGCCAACCTCGCCCTGGTGTACGGCCTGCGCATCGCCAGCCCCATCCTCGCCGCCTTCGTCGCGATCATGACCGTCACCTCTTTGATGTTCTACGGCCGAACGGTCGTCCAGACGCTGGCCGATCTGGCGGCCATCGCGGTGCTCGCAGCCTTCTCTCTGGGCATGGCCGTGGCGGTGTCACGGGCCCGGCAACTGGCCGAGCGCGTACGGGAGCTGACCGTCGCCGAGGAACGCGCCAGGATCTCGGCGGAGATGCACGACTCGATCGGCCACCACCTGACCGTCATCAACCTGGGCCTGGAGAACGCCGAGCGGTTCCGCCACCGCCGGCCGGAGGCCGCCTGGAAAGAGGTGCGCCAGGCCAAGGAGCTCACCCAGGCGGCGCTGGCCGACACCCGCCGCTGGGTGCGCGCGCTGCGCCCGCTGGCACTCAGCGGCGACCTGGGCAGTGCCGCTCTGCGGAAACTGGCCGACTCCTTCTCCGGTACGGGCCTCACCGTGACCTTCCAGGTGCAGGGAACGGAACGCCCGCTGGACCCCGACACCGAACTCGTGCTCTACCGGGTGTTGCAGGAGGGGCTCACCAACGCCGTACGGCACGCGCAGGCAAGGTCCATGCACGGCACGCTGACGTACGAGAAGAGCAGGATCGTGCTCGCGGTCACCGACGACGGCAAAGAGGCCGGCCAGGGCGACGGGTTCGGCCTGACCTCGCTGGGCGACCGTGTCAGGGCACTGGGGGGCAGGCTCGTCAGCGGCAACAAGGCCGTGGGTTTCGAGTTGCGCGCGGAGCTGCCGTCGTGAGGGCGGGGCGGGTACGTGCCTCACGTCTGACACCGCGGTCTCATACGCATGGCTTCGCCAGCCGGTCACCGGCCTCGTGCGGCGTCATGGCGGCGCCCCGCCGGTATGCGGTGTCGGAGCCGGCGCTGCCGAGCCGTTCCACGAGCGCCTGAATGAGGGAGCGCAACTCGGTGTCGCCATGGTCGAAGACGCCGCGGAGAACCTGACTCAGGCCAAGTGCAGTGGCGGCGGCGGCCGGGTCGTCCTCCAGGAGCAGCAGCCGGGCCAGGAACCGGGCGGCGGAGGGGGCGTCCACGTTCGCCCGGGCCGCGCGGACGGCAGGGCAGCGGTTCGCGGGCGTGCGCGGTGTTCCCGGCGGTGAGAAGGCTGGGGCCATCCGGGCGGGAAGCAGCAGGTTCTGCGTCGTCTCGGCAGGAGGGGGCACCTGGCGGGCGAGCACCTCCATACGGTCGAGTTCCCGCTCGGAGTGTTCGACATCGCCGGAGTGGCTCTGCCGCCGAACAGGTCCAGCGTTCGCAGTCCTCCTCCGTGCAGCGGGCCCTGCCCGCGTTGGCCGCGTCCCTGCCCAGGATCACGAGCTGGCCGGCAAGCCGTTCAACCTCGGCGAGGACTGGAGCGGGCAGTCCTGGAGCGACGTGTTCTTCGTCCGGGTCGTACTCCCAGGCCCAGGCGTCACTCGCCGGTGGCGTCACAGCGTGCGGCGGCGGTGATCTCTCTGATCTGGGCCAGGGCCGCCGATACGGTACGCCGGTCGGTGGCATCGGCTACCTGCTGTTCGAGTTCTCGCAGGCGCGCCGCTCTCGCCGGGTGGCGGTGAATCGCGACGAACTCACCCCACTGAGCCAGGAATCCATGCAGAGGCGCGACGGTGCTCTGCCGCGCGGCCTGCTCCGTCGCCTGGTCAAGATGGTCGACGAACTGGCCGAGGTAGGCGGGCGCGATCTGAGCCACAGCAGCCCGCAACTCCGCCGTCGTGAGCGGCGGACGAGGGATCAAAGCCTCGTCGTCGTGATGCGGGGTGGACACCGGCGTCCTCCAAGTTGTTGCCCATCCCACCGTACCGTCGGCCGTCCAAGCCTTCCCACCGGCCGGCCGAGGCATGACGGCTTCTCCGCACCCGCCGGCGCTCGTACGGTTGCCTCATGTCGAAACCCATGCCTGCGCGCTTTTCGGCGCTCTGAGGACGGCGAGGCCGATCCAGCGAACCCGGATTGTCCATGGCAAGGCAGTGGTCATGGGCGGGAGCGTCGCCGGGCTACTGGCCGCCCGCGTGCGTGGCTGGCCCGCCTTGTCCCCGCCACCACGACCGCGTCCCGGCCCACGGCGTGGATGCCGGTCCCCCAGGACGCGGCGGGACCTCCGAGCTGCACGATATTGCTCAGCGGGGGTCGCCGCCGATCGGCACCGGAGTCGAGCCGAGCCGCGCGTCGGTCATGGGGCCGGTGTTCGTGCCGGAGGCGCCCGGATATGCGGACGAGCTGCCGCCCAGCGTCAATGGCGGCTTGCCGGCGGCGGAGAGAACCAGCGGCGCCACGCTCGCCATGCTCACTGCGGGCGAGTCGCCGGCGTGCGCGGCTCACCGGTCGGTGTCACCAACCCCCGCCCGGCGTCCGCAATGTCGTGTGCCCGCCCACCGCGACGACCACGCCGTCCCCGCTGACCGCTGCGTAGTCTCTCCGCGCCGTCGGCTCCGGTCAGCCGCTCAGGCCCCCACATGCACCGTTCCCGGCCGCCCCCTAGCCGCGTAAGTGAATCTCGCGTAGGGTGATCGGACATCGATCAGCGCGTTCAGGAGGTCGCTGTGAGCAGGCGCACCCGGGTCGCGGGAGTGGGGATGGCGCCCTTCGCCACCCCGAGAAAGGCCCGAACGTACCTGGCCATGGCGGAGGAGGCGATCAGGGATGCACTGCGCGATGCCGGCATCGGCTACGAGGCCGTCCAGCAGGCCTATGCCGGTTATGTGTATGGCGATTCGACATCTGGGCAGAACGTTGTCTACCAGGTGGGGATGACCGGCATTCCGGTCGTCAACGTCAGCAACAACTGCGCCACCGGCTCCTCCGCCCTGTGGCTGGCCCGGCAGGCCGTCGAGCACGGCGCCGCCGACTGCGTCCTGGTGGTCGGCTTCGAGCAGATGCGCCCGGGTGCCATCACGGCGCAGTGGGAGGACCGGCCGAGCCCGTTCGACCGGTTCGACGCCGCCGCGGACGCCGCCCTCGGCCCCGACGGCTCCACCCCCATGGCGCCGCGCTACTTCGGCGCCGCCGGTCAGGCCTACGCCGAGCGGCACGGCACGGCGCCGGGGACGTTCGCGCGGATCGCGGTCAAGGCACGGGCGCACGCGGCGGGCAACCCGTACGCGGTCTTCCGCGACCCGGTCACCCTGGAGGAGGTGCTGGCCTCGCCGCGCGTGTACGGCCCCCTGACCCGCCTGCAGTGCTGCCCGCCGACCTGCGGAGCCGCCGCCGCGGTGCTGTGCAGCGACGAGTTCGCGCGCACGCACGGCCTGGACGCCCGCGTCGGCGTCGCGGCGCAGGCCATGGTCACCGACAGGCCGGGCAGCTTCGCCGAGCACGACATGATCAAGCTCGTCGGCTACGACATGTCCGCCGAGGCCGCCGCCCAGGTGTACGAGGCGGCCGGGGTGGACCCCGGCGACATCCGGGTGGCCGAGCTGCACGACTGCTTCACCACCAACGAGCTGCTCAGCTACGAGGCGCTGGGGCTGACCCCGGAGGGCACGGCGGAAAAGTTCGTCCTCGACGGCGGCAACACCTACGGCGGCCGGGTGGTGACCAACCCGTCGGGCGGCCTGCTGTCCAAGGGCCACCCGCTGGGCGCGACCGGCCTGGCGCAGTGCGCGGAGCTGGTCTGGCAGCTGCGCGGCCAGGCGGGTCCGCGGCGGGTCGAGGGCGCCTCGGTCGCCCTCCAGCACAACATCGGGCTGGGCGGCGCGGCGGTCGTCACGCTCTACGAGAGGATGTCCTGAGGTGCCGATCCCCTGCTCCGCCGCCGGCACCGAGCTGCCGCCCGTCACGGTGGACGTCGAACGCGGCAGGCTGCGCTTCTTCGCCGAGGCCGTCGGGGAGACCGACCCGGTCTATCTCGACCTGGCAGCGGCCAGGGCGGCCGGGCACCCGGATCTGCCGGTGCCGCCGACCTTCCTGTTCGGGCTGGAGCTGGAGCGGCCGGACCCGTTCGGCTACCTCACCGATCTCGGGGTGGACCTGCGCCACGTGCTCCACGGCGAGCAGGCGTTCACCTACCACTCGGTGGCGCACGCGGGCGACCGGCTCGTCCTGCGCCCGCGCATCGCCGACGTCTACAGCAAGAAGGGCGGCGCCCTGCAGTTCCTGGTGAAGGA
This sequence comes from Nonomuraea composti, assembly GCF_012034275.1. Classification (NCBI taxonomy): domain Bacteria; kingdom Bacillati; phylum Actinomycetota; class Actinomycetes; order Streptosporangiales; family Streptosporangiaceae; genus Nonomuraea; species Nonomuraea composti. Next base: position 29,978 of record NZ_JAATEP010000032.1, read on the forward strand.
GACGGCGGTGACCCGCGCGGACGGCTCCCCGGTCGCCGACCTCACCAGCGTCATCGTCGTACGCGACCCGGCGGGCGCGCGGTGAGCGGCCGGCGCGTCCTGGAGGCCGGGCCGATCACCAGGGCCACGCTCGCGCTGTTCGCCGGAGCCTCAGGCGACCACAACCCCATCCACCTCGATCCGGACGTCGCCAGGTCGGCGGGCCTGGACGACGTGTTCGCGCACGGCATGCTGTCCATGGCCTACCTCGGGCGGCTGCTCACCGGCTGGGTGCCCCAGGAGCGCATCCGCTCCTTCCGCGTCCGTTTCGCCGCCCTCACACCCGTGCACGCCCGGCCCACCTGTACGGGCGAGGTCGTCCACGTCACCGCCGAAGGGGTGGCCACCGTCCGGCTGACGGTCACCCTCGCCGACGGCACCGTCACCCTCACCGGTGAAGCCGTGATCGAGCTTCCCGCCACACCCCCGCAAGACTGAGAGGCGTCGTCCATGGGATCACTCGACGGGAAGGTCGCGATCGTCTCCGGCTCCGGCCGGGGCATCGGGCGCGAGGTGGCGCTCAAGCTGGCGGCGCACGGCGCGCGGGTCGTGGTCAACGATCTCGACCCAGACCCCGCTGCCGAGACGCTCGCGGCGGTCCGGGAGCTGGGTGGCGAGGCGGTCGCCTGCGCCGGGAGCGTCACCGACGCCGGGTTCGGCGAGCGGTTCGTCGGCGCGGCGCTCGACGCCTTCGGCGGCCTGGACATCGTGGTCAACAACGCCGGCTACACCTGGGACGGCGTCATCCAGAAGATGACCGACGAACAGTGGGACGCGATGCTGGACGTGCATCTCAAGGCGCCGTTCCGCATCCTGCGCGCCGCGCAGCCGGTCATCGCGGCGGCCGCCAAGCGGGCCGCGGCGGCCGGCGAGCCGATCCCCTGCCGCAAGGTCGTGAACATCTCCTCGATCGCCGGGCTCAGCGGCAACGCGGGCCAGGCGAACTACGCGGCGGCCAAGGCCGGTGTGACCGGGCTGACCAAGACGTTGGCCAAGGAGTGGGGCCGCTACAACGTCACCGTGAACACCGTCGCGTTCGGGCTGATCAGGACGCGGCTGACCGAGACCGCCGCGGCCGACGGCGCGGCCATCGACGTCCAGGGCAGGCGCATCAGGGTCGGCATCGGCACCGGCCTGATGGAGAGGATGGAACGCGACATCCCGCTCGGCCGCGCCGGCACCCCCCAGGAGGCGGCGGGGGCCGTCTACCTGCTGTGCTCACCCGAATCCGACTACATCAGCGCGCAGACCCTCGTCTGCGGCGGCGGCCTCACGATCTGACCCGCCATCGGACCCATCCGTTCGAGGAGTGGCCCCCATGTACCTCACCCAGACCGTGCACCAGGCGGTGCAGCAAACCCCCGCCACCCCGATGACCGTCCACGGCGACCGCGTGCGCACCGCGGCGGAGTCCGCCGACCGGGTGGCCCGGCTCGCGGGCGCGTTCCGCTCGCTCGGCGTCAACCCCGGCGACCGGATCGGCGCCCTGGCCATGAACTCCGACCGCTACCACGAGTACCTGCTGGCCACTCCGTGGGCGGGCGCCGTGGTCCTGCCGCTCAACGTCCGCTGGAGCCCTGCGGAGATCGTCCACGCGCTGCGCGAGTCGGCCACCGGGGTGCTCCTGGTGGACGACACGTTCGCGCCCCTCGTTCCGTCGCTGCGCGCCGAGCTGGACGACCTTGCCACCGTGATCTTCTGCGGCGACGGCGACCCGCCGCAAGGCATGATCGGCTACGAACGGCTCATCGAGGACGGCATGCCGGCCGAAGACGCCCGGCGCGGCGGCGACGACCTCTTCGGCATCTTCTACACGGGCGGGACGACCGGCCATCCGAAGGGTGTGATGCTCACCCACCGCAACCTGGCGGCCTCCGCGCTGGGCAGCCTGGCCACGGGTCAGTTCCTCACACCACGCGGGCGGCTGCTGCACGCCGCGCCGATGTTCCACCTCGCCGACATCGCGGCCTGGACGGCCGGCATGATCGTGGGCTCGACCCACGTCATCATCCCGGCGTTCACGCCCGCCGGGGCGCTGGAGGCGATCCAGCGGCACCGCGTGACCGACACGCTCTGGGTGCCGACGATGATCCAGCTCGCGATCGACCACCCGGACGTCCTGTCGTATGACCTGTCGAGCGTCGAGCACCTGGTGTACGGCGCTTCCCCGATCTCCGAAGCGGTGCTGGAGCGCGCCCGCGTGGTGTTCTCCCGTGCCGGGTTCGTCCAGGCGTACGGGATGACCGAGCTGTCCCCTATCGCCACCCTGCTGCTGCCGGCCGACCACGACGACCCGGCGCTGCGCCGGGCGGCGGGCCGCGCCGCTCCCCATTCCGAGGTCCGGGTGGTGGACGCCCACGGCGCCGAGGTGCCGCGCGGCACCGTGGGGGAGATCGTGGTGCGCGGCGACCACGTGACGCCCGGCTACTGGCGGCGGGAGGAGGAGACCGCGGCCGCGTTGCGGGGCGGCTGGATGCACACCGGCGACGGCGGTTACATGGACGAGCGCGGCTACGTGTTCGTCGTCGACCGGATCAAGGACATGATCGTCTCCGGCGGCGAGAACGTCTACTCGGCCGAGGTGGAGAACGCGCTCGCCAAGCACCCGGCCGTCGCCGCGTGCGCGGTCATCGGTGTGCCCGACGAGCGGTGGGGCGAGCGGGTGCACGCGGTCGTCGTGCTGCGGCCCGGCCTGGCCGCCACGGAGGAGGAGCTGCGGGAGTTCTGCCGGGACCGCATTGCGGCGTACAAGCTGCCGCGCAGCGTCGCCTTCGCCGGGGAGCTGCCGCTGTCGGGCGCCGGCAAGATCCTCAAGCGGGAGCTGCGCCGCCGGTACTGGAGCGGCGGCGCGCGCCAGGTATCTTGACCGCGAGGCGGGCTGTCTTGACCGCGAGGCGGGCTGTCTTGACCACGGGGCGCACTGTCTCGACCGCGGAGCAGACTGTCTCGACCGCGGAGCAGACTGTGTCGACCGTGGAGCAGACGGTCTCGACCGCGCAGCGGACGAAGGGACGATGGGTGACGGCAGAGCGGACGGCGGCTGCGGCGCCGGCGCGGGGCACCCGGCCGCGCAACCGGCGCACGCTGATCATCGAGGCGGCGGCCGAGCTGTTCGCGCGCCACGGCTATGACCAGGTGGCCATGAGCGACGTCGCCGACGCGATGAACGTGCGCCCCTCGGCCCTGTACCGGCACTTCGCCGGCAAACCGCGGCTGCTGACCGCCGTCGTCCTGACCGAGATCGAGCCCTTCGAGCGGGTGCTCGCGACCGGCGGTCCAGTCGACCGCCTGGTGCCGCGGCTGGCGGACGTGGCGCTCGAACATCGCCGCCTGGGCGTGCTGTGGCAGCGGGAGGCCCGCGCCCTGCCCGAGGAGGAACGCGGCGTACTGCGCGACGCGCTGCGCTCGACCGCGGGCCGGCTGGCCGTGGCGCTGCTGGCCGAGCGCCCAGGACTCGGCCCGGCCGGCGCCGACCTGCTGTCGTGGTGCGCGTGGTCGGTGCTCAACAGCGCCGGCCACAGCAGCGTCGAGCTGCCCAGGGCCGAGTACGCCTCGCTCCTGGAGCAGATCGTCCGGCCGGTACTCGCCCTCACTCCCCCGCCGCAGGCCACGGCCCCCGCAGAGCCGGACGACGGCTTCGACCCGCGCTCACGCAGGGAGAAGCTGCTCGCCGCCGCCGTCCCGCTGTTCGCCGCGCAGGGCTACGCCGGCGTGCGCATGGAGGACATCGGCGCGCGGGCCGGCATCGCCGGGCCCAGCGTCTACCACCATTTCACCTCCAAGCAGGACATCCTGCACGCGGTGCTCAACCGCGGCAGCGAATGGCTGCGCCAGGACCTGCACCGAGCGCTCGCCCGCGCCTCGGGCCCGGCGGACGCGCTGAGCAGGCTGGCCGACTCCTACGTCAGGTTCGCGGCGGACAACAGCGCGCTCATCGACGTGCTGATCAGCGACGTGCGGCATCTGCCCGGCGAGCAACGGGCCGCGGTCGTCCAGGCCCAGCAGGACTACCTCGGCGAGTGGCAGCACCGGCTGCGCCTCGCCCGCCCGAGGACGACGGCGATGCAGGCGCGGGCCCGCGTGCACGCCGCGCTGGCCGTCGTCAACGACATCGCGCGCACCCCTCACCTGCGCGCGATGCCGGGCGCGCTGGAGACCGTCAGGCAGGCCGCCCTGCTCGCCCTGCTGGGCTGTGTGAATCATCATGAGGAAGTGGTGACGGGATGACCGCGAACGGCCGCGACGCCCGCGTACGGGTCGAGCACCACGGACCGATCTCCGAGATCGTGCTGGCGTGCCCCGACCGGCGCAACGCGCTGAACACCGCGGCGGGCCACGCGCTGGCCGCCGCCGTCAAGGAACTCGGCGCCCGCGCGCGTACCAGGGTCGTGGTCGTACGCGGCGAGGGCGCCGGCTTCTGCGCCGGCGGCGACGTCAAGGACATGCTGTCCGGGGTGCGGGCCGGCCGGGGCGCACCGGTGCTGCGCGAGATGGCGGGCGCCGTGCACCAGGCCGTCGCCGGGATCGCCCGGCTGCCCAAACCGGTGATCGCGAGCATCCACGGCCAGGCGTACGGGGCGGGGTTCTCCCTCGCGCTCGCCTGCGACCTGGTCGTCGCCTCCGACGATGCCACGTTCTGCCAGGCGTTCGTCAAGCTCGCCGCCACGCCCGACTCCGGCAGCACCTTCTTCCTGCCGCGCGTCGTGGGGCGGCACGTCGCGGCGGAGCTGATCATGCTGGGCGAGACCGTGGACGCCGCGGAGGCGCACCGGCTCGGCCTGGTCAACCGGGTGGTGCCACGACAGGAGCTCGGCGAGCACGTGCGCGCGCTGGCCGAGCGCCTGGCCACCGGCCCGGCCGGCGCCTACGCGCGGATCAAGCGGCTGCTCGCGCTCAGCGGGGGCAGCGACCTGGAGCGGCAGCTCGACCTCGAACAGGACGCGCTGGGCGAGAGCGCGGCCACCGGCGACTTCCTGGAGGGCATCGAGGCCTTCACCGCCCGCCGCCCCGCCCGCTTCGGCGGCTAGTGTCCTGAGCCGCGGCCGCTGCGCTCCGTGACGCGGTTTTGCCGTCAATGACCCGGCCCCCGGGGCTGAGCCGCCTGGGGGCCCGGTCGGTGGCACCGGAGTTTCACCAGGTGACGGGAAGGGTGTCCACGCCGTACACGGGCATCTCATCGCGAAGGCGTAGCCGTGCGATGTCGGTGGCGAGCTGCATCCGGGGGAAGCGCCGCAGCAGCGCGGGGTAGGCGATCTGCAGTTCCAGCCGGGCCAGTTGTTGCCCGAGACACTGGTGGACGCCGAAGCCGAAGGCGACATGGTGGTTGGCGGGTCGCTCGGGGGACAAGCGGTCGGGGTCGGCGAAGACCTCGGGGTCGCAGTTGGCGGCGTCGGCGGCGGCGGCCGGTGTGGGTGACGGTCAGCAGGCGGAGCAGCTCCTCAACGGTACCCCTGACGTAGGCGGGTTCGCCGTCACGCAGCCGTCGAGCCTGCTCGGGGTGCTGCAGCAGAGTGAGGGTGCCGAGGGCGATCATGTTCGCGGTGGTTCCGTGGCCAGCCACCAGCAGCAGGACCGCCATGGCCACCATCTGCCGGGTGGTGAGCTCGCCCGTGCGTCCGTGGTGTTCGATCAGCCGTGCGATCAGGTCGTCACCAGGATCGGCCTGTTTGGCGACCACCAGTTCGTGGAGGTAGCGGGCCAGGGCGCGGCGCCGCCGGCCGCGTCATCGGGGTCGGCTCGCGTATCCAGCATCATCCTGCTGTGCTGCTGGAAGAAGGCGTGGTCGGCGTACGGGACGCCGAGCAGCCGGCAGGTGACCATCGACGGAGCGGGCAGCGCGAACGCCTCCACGAGGTCCACCGGTCGTGGACCGGCGGCCATCGCTGAGAGCAGCCCCTCAATGGTCTCCAGCTGTGAGTTCCAGTGTGATTAATGGCCAGGAAGTTCCGGCGTTATCTGGCCGAGCTGGTGCGGCACTGGCAGAAACGCACTGCCGTGGTGCAGGCGTCCCACCTGACGTCAGCGCTTGCGGCGTCGAGCGGCGGGGTCGTGTTCGGCGGTGATGCGGACGGAGGTCTCCTCACCCCGGCGCACGTACCGGCCGAGGCTGGACAGGTGCTGGTGACGTGACTTGGCCTGCAGCTCCGGCGCGGTCCGGCCGGCGGCGGCCAGGTGGGTCAGCGCGCTGTGGCGCAGCTGATGCAGTGTCCATCCCTCGCCGTGCGGGTCAAGCTTGGCGGAGGCGGTCTTGAACAGGTACTCGACGCGCGGGTAAGACAGGCGCCCCCGGCCGGTGATGGGACAGATGTCGGCGGCTGCGGGGGTTCGGGGTCCGGAGGTGGGGGCGCGGCGGTCGGCCAGAAAGACGGGGCCGGCCTCGCGCCCGCCGAGCAGGCGGGGCAGCAGGCGGGCGGTGGCGGTGGTCCAGTACACGTATTCGATCGCGCCGCCCTTGGAGATCACGCGGGCGCGCCGGAACTCAAAGTCGAAGTCTTCGACGTTGGGCGAGAGGATCTCTTCCGGCCGGGCCGCTGTTTCGTAGAGGAGCCGCCACAGCACTCGTTCCCGCAATGGGTGCTGGTCGTCGGTGAACAGTTTCTCCAGCCGCGTCTTCGGGATGGCGCGGTCGCCGCGGCGGGCGGGGGTGCGCCGGGTCAGGCGGCGGGCGGGGTTGGTGGCGAGGAGGTCTTGGCGCTGGGCCCAGGTGGTGAGGGAGACCAGCGCGGACAGGTGCCGGTTCCAGGTGGCGGCGGCCGCATCGTCCCAGGCGGCCATGACGGCGGCGTAGTGGTCGGGATCGAGGTCGGCGACTGGGTGCTGCGGGCCGGTGACGGCGGCCAGGCGGGCCAGGGTGCGGGCGTAGCTGCGGCGGGTGGTAGCCACCTGGAGCGCGTCGAGGAAGCGGGCGGTGGCGCCGGCCACGGTCGAGCGGTCACCGGCGGGGCCGCTGGGGAGCATGGCGGGTTCGTCCGCGCCGGGCGTGCCGGGAAAGGCGACGACCGGCATGACGAGCCTCCCAGGGTGATGTGACACATAACACTACTGAGTCGTCCCTGCCCGGGCGAGTGCCGAGCTGCGTGAACGTCGGGCTGACACGGCATCTGTGACAGGGGATGCGAATTCCCCTGTCAGCGAGCCACTTGCAGTAGGCCGGCCTCGGGGCGTTCCTCTCAGCGAGCGGGACAGCTGGGCCGGTATTGCTCACCGGGGATGTACTGCTGCCATTCCTGAGGTGTGAACGGCTGAACCGCGATGCTACAGACCTCTCGCAGAAGATCGGGCGGCCGGGCGACGTCCCAGATCCACACCGTTTTGTCATAGCTGGCGGTGGCCAGGCGCTTGCCGTCAGGGCTGAACGCCACCGAGACCACCCGGTCGGTGTGGCCGGTGAGGGGGGCGCCGATCTGGCGGCCGGTGTCCGCGTCCCAGATCCGCACCGTTTTGTCGTCGCTGGCAGTGGCCAGGCGGTTGTCATCCGGGCTGAACGCCACCGAGTTCACCTCATCGGTGTGGCCGGTGAGGGTGCGGTGTGGGTGGCCGGTGTCCGCGTCCCAGATCCACACCGTTTTGTCGTCGCTGGCGCTGGCCAGGTACTTGTCGTCCAGGCTGAACGCCACCGAGGTCACCTGGTCGGTGTGGCCGGTGAGGGGGGCGCCGACCTGGCGGCCGGTGTCCGCGTCCCAGATCCGCACCGTATTGTCGTTGCTGGCGGTGGCCAGGCGCTTGCCATCCCGGCTGAACGCCACCAAGAGCGCCCCGTCGGCGAGTCTGCGGATCTGGCGGCCAGTGTCCGCATCCCAGATCCGCACCGTCGCATCCAAGCCGACGCTGGCCAGGCGCTTGCCATCCCGGCTGAACGCCACCAAGGCCCCCCCGTCGGCGAGTCTGCGGATCTGGCGGCCAGTGTCCGCATCCCAGATCCGCACCGTCGCATCCAAGCCGGCGCTGACCAGGCGCTTGCCATCCGGGCTGAACGCCACCGAGCCCACCTCATCGGTGTGGCCGGTGAGGGTACGGACCGGGCGGTCGGCATCTGCATCCCAGATCCACACGCTGGCCTCGTCGCTGGCCAGGCGCTTGCCATCCGGGTCGAACAACCCCCTGGCGCCGGCCAGGCGCTTGCCATCCGGGTCGAACGCCAGCGACCACACGATGTCGGTGTGCCCGGTAAGGGAGCGGACCTGGCGGCCGACGTTTGCATCCCACATTCTTACCGTCTCGTCGTTACCGGCACTGGCCAAGCGCTTGCCGTCCGGGCTGAACGCCACCGAGACCACCCGGTCGGTGTGGCCGGTGAGGGGGGCGCCGATCTGGCGGCCGGTATCCGCGTCCCAGATCCGCACCGTTTTGTCGTCGCTGGCGGTGGCCAGGCGCTTGCCGTCCGGGCTGAACACCATCGAGACCACCCGGTCGGTGTGGCCGGTGAGGGGGGCGCCGATCTGGCGGCCGGTATCCGCGTCCCAGATCCGCACCGTTTTGTCGTCGCTGGTGATGGCCAGGCGCTTGCCGTCCGGGCTGAACACCACCGAGACCACCCGGTCGGTGTGGCCGGTGAGGGGGGCGCCGACCTGGCGGCCGGTATCCGCGTCCCAGATCCGCACCGTTTTGTCGTCGCTGGCGGTGGCCAGGCGCTTGCCGTCCGGGCTCAATACGACCGAGACCACCCGACCGGTGTGGCCGATGAGAGGGGGGCCGATCTGGCGGATCCGGCGGCCAGTTTCCGTATCCCGGATCCACACCGTCGCGTCGTTGCTGGTGATGGCCAGGCGCTTGCCGTCCTGGCTGAACGCCACCGCTAACACCGGACCGTTGAGGCTGGTGAGTTCGCGAACCTGATGGCCGGTGGCCGTATCCCAGATCCGCACCGTCCCATCGAAGCTGCCGCCGGCCAGGTATTTGCCGTCCGGGCTGAACGCCACCGCGTCCACCGAGATGGTGAGGGTGCGGATCTGGCGGCCGGTGGCCGTATCCCAGATCCGCACCGTCGCGTCGTTGCCGCCGCTGGCCAGGTACTTGCCATCCCGGCTGAACGCCACCGCGGACACCCGGCCGCCGGTGTGGCCCCTCCAGACGCCTCGTGCAGGCCGGCTGACCACCGTGTACATGCTTGTGCGGGCGTCGTTGGTCTGGGCGATCGCCCAGGCCGCCGCTGCCAGGCGCGCCGACGTCACCGGGTCGTCGTCGGGCCAGGACTGGCTCCAGGCGGCGATCTCGCTGGACCGTGCCCTGGTGCGTTGCCGGTCCGCTTCGGCGGCCTGCCGGTCGGCGTCCTGGGCGGAGCGCACGGCGGCTATCGCGGTGATGATGGCGATGACCAGAAGTCCGGCCAGGGCGGAAAACAGAGTCCGGCGGCGGTGCCGAGTGCGGGTGGCGGCCCGGGCGCCGGCGTGCAGGAAGGCGGTGGCGACCTCGGGCAGCTTGAGGTGGCGGCCGGGGCTGGCGTGCCAGCTCGCCGCGGCGTGCTGTGCTGTTTCCAGCCGGATGCCGCGGTACAGGAACGACGCGTCCTGGCCGGTTTGCGCCCATTCGGTGGCGTCCTGGCAGATCTCGCCGTGCAGTCGGCGATCGGCTTGGTTTTCGGACAGCCAGGAGCGCAGGCGTGGCCAGGCGGTGAGCAGGACGTCGTGGGCGAGTTCGATAGTGCCGTCTGGTGCCGGATCCGTGAGCTCGGCCGGAGGATCGCCCTCCGCCGTGGTGGACACGCCCGGTGCATCGGCGGGCGCGGGTACGGGGGCGAGTGATGCGGAACCGGTCACCATCAGCCGGGCCCGGGTGAAGGCGGTCACGACGTGGCGGGCCACCTCGGGCTCGGCCGGCTCGCAGCGGGCAGCCAGCTCACTGACGCTCGCGCGCTGCCGCACGGACTGCCCGTCGGCGCCGATGAGGGTCAGCGCCAGCAAAACCCCTTGGGCGGCCTCCCGCTGCCGCGGGGGCAGACCGCGGTAGGCGTCCTCAGCGGCATCCTCGACGGCGGAGGCGACGCCGCCGGAGCGGTCGTAGCCGTGCAGGGTCAGCTGCCCGTCGTGGCGGTGCTGCCAGGTGCGCACCATCGCCATCGACAACAGTGGCAGCGCCCCCACCACCGAGCCGCCGCCGGGCGACCCGTCGGCGGTGACCTGGGTGTGGGTGAGGAGGTCGCGGACCACCTGCTCGGCCAGGCCGTCCTGGATGCGCAGCCCGGCCGCCGCGGCCGGCCCGGTGATCGCGCGGCGCAGTTCCGGCTCGCTCATCGGGCCCAGCACGAACGCCCGCTGCTCCAGCGCCCGAGCCAGCGCCGGGTGGGCGGCGCACCGGTCGATGAAGTCGCCGCGCACCGCCAGCACCACGATCCCGGCCGGCTCCTGATCGTGCCGGTCCGCGCCTTGCCGACCGGCCTCCTCCCGGCCGACCACGTGCGGGCCGGGATCTGGCGGGCTGGCCTCTGGCGGGGCAGCAGGGGTGGCGATCGCGTCGAGCGCGGCCACGAACGCGTCCACCTCCTCGGCGTGCCCGCTGAAGGAGGAGGTGAACAGCTCCTCGAACTGGTCCACGACCATGATCAGCCGACGCGGGGGCTCGCCGGACCCGCCCAGCTGGCCACGGCGGATCGCCTCGGCGGCCAGCACCTGCCGGGCCCGCGCCCGGGCCCGGACCGGGTCGGCACGCAGTTCGCCCACCACGACATCGGGGTCGGCACCGCACCGCACCGCCAACTGCACGGCCAGCTCCTGCAACGGCCGCTCGGCGGGGGTGAAGCACACTTGCGGCCACGACGAGCAACCGCTGCGATCGCCGAAGGCGGCGGTCAGGGCGGGCAGCAGCCCGGCATGCAGCAGCGACGACTTGCCCGCCCCGGAGGCGCCGGTCACCATGATCAGCCCGCCGCCTGCCTGCTCGGCGGTGACCATCGCCTGTAGCCGGGCAGTGGCCTGGCCCCGCCCGTGGAACAGCACCGCCTGCTCCGGGCCGAACGGCGCCAGCCCCTGATAGGGACAGCCGTCGGTCCACACCACGCCGCCGCCCGCCGCGGGCAGCGTGCGCAGCCGACCCAAGCTCGTGCCGAGCAGCGTCCACCAGGCATCACGGTCGGAGAGGGTGTCGATCAGGGTGATCGGCACGATGGTGAGGTCCGAGGCGCCCTGACGCGGCGCGTGTTCCGACACCACCCCCATGACCAGGTCGCCGGCCAGCACCGCTGCCCCGGACATGCCCGACCAGGCCGAGCCCGCCAGCGTCGCTCCGGCGGACGGCAGCGGCGGCCCCTCCGGGCGATGCCCGGTCTGCAGGGTGAGCAGGCCCGGCCCCGGCCGCTGCGAGACCGGGATCCGGCCGCTGACCTGGGCAGCCTGCCGGACCGCCGCCGCGCCCTGGCCGCGCTCCAGGAACCGCGGGAACCCCACCGCGCCGCAGCCCTCGACCACTTCCAGCCGCTCCGTACGATCGGCGACCCGCGCGAACCCGATCATCGGCAGCAGCCCGATCTCCGCCGGCGCGTCCTCGGCGAGCTCCAGCACGGCCAGATCCGCGTGCCCGACATCTCCCCGCAGCAGCACCCGCGCCCGCCAGCTCCTCTTCGGGCCGTCGGGCCAGGGGATGGCGCGCCGCACCTCGATGTCGCCGTCAGCGACGGCGTGCAACGAGGTCAGCACGTGGCGGCCGTCGATCAGGAAACCCGAGGCGACCTGCCACTCCGTCCGGGTCCCCGAGCCGCGGCTGACGGTGAGCTGGGCGATGACCTCGACGAACCGGTCCTGGATCGCCACCAGCACGGCTGCCTCCGTGGCTAACCCGGCTTGGCGGACGAGTGACGGGATACCTTGACCGGGTCACCCTGCGCATCGACGGGCGGCTGCAGGACGACGGTCACCTTCTGCACCCGGTCGTGCTCGATCTTGCCGCCGGCGCCGGCCTCCAGCACCCACACCTTGACCTTGCCGCTGCCCTCGCCGGTCTTCTTCACCCCGACCTGGAACTCCAGCGTCACCTCCCCGACAGGAAACTGGATCTCCGCATCGGCGCCCGCAGCGATCGCCTCCCGCAACTCCTGACGGATCTGCTCGATCGCCTCCGGCAGCCCAAGCTCTGCCACACGCCCTCCCACCGCACCAGGGACCCGGTCAGGAACCTGATCGTAGGCCGTCGAACGCCTGCGGCGCCGCACTTCCCGCCGATCTCCACAAACCGACACCAAATGACGATGGTCGCCGGTACGGCGGCGCCGCCGACGAGCACGCATAGCGCCTTCAGCCACCTGCCGGCACGTTTCGTGAGCGCACCGGGCACACTGCGAAGGAGGCCAGCTCAGTGAGGCGGTCAGGGAGGGACGGTTCATGCAAGCAGCCGCGCCGGACGGCGACCCCCCGTTGACGGGCTTCAGCGACGCGCAACGCCTGCAGGCGCTCGAACACTGGCGACTGCTGCGGCCCCACCTCGAAGACGATGTCCCCCTTTCCCAGGTCGCCGCCTCCTGCGGGGTCCCCGAGCGGACGCTGCGCCGCTGGCGCGCCGCCTACCAGGCCGGCGGCCTGGCCGCGCTGGTGCGCCGGTCGCGTTCGGACCGCGGCCAGGTGCGGATGCCCGAGCCGTTGCGGCTGCTGATCGAGGGCCTGGCGCTGCGGCCGCCCCGCCAGAGCGTGGCGGTGATCCACCGGCAGGCCGCCAGCGTCGCCACCGCGCAGGGCTGGCGGGTCCCCGGCTACTCCACCGTGCACGAAATCGTCCGCAACCTCGACCCGGCGCTGGTGGCGCTCGGCGTGGAGGGCAGCAAACGCTACCGGGAGGTGTATGAGCTGGTGCATCGCAGGGAAGCGTCCCAGCCGAACCAGATCTGGCAGGCCGACCACACCGAGCTGGACCTGTGGGTCATAGACCCCAAGGGCCGGCCGGCCCGGCCGTGGCTGACCGCCATCCAGGACGACCACTCCCGCGCGATCGCCGGGTACGCGCTCAACCTGGAGCCGCCCTCAGCGCTGTCCACCGCACTGGCCTTCCGGCAGGCGATCTGGCGCAAGGCCGAACCGGGCTGGCACGTGTGCGGCATCCCCGAGATCTTCCACCTCTACCACGGCCCGGATTTCACCTCCGCCCATCTGGAACAGGTGATGGCCGACCTGCGCGTGCGGCCGATGTTCAGCAAGAAGGGGCAGCCGCACGGCCACGGCAAGATCGAACGGTTCATGGAGACCATGAACCAGATGCGCCTGGCCCACCTGCCCGGCTACGCCCCAAAGGGCAGCAAGGATCGCGCCGCCCAAGCCACCCTGACCCTTCCCGAGCTCGACGCCGCGATCGGCCGGTTCATCCGCGAGGTCTACAACCTGCGCCCGCACTCGGAAACCGGCCTCCCGCCGCAGGCCCGCTGGGAGGCCGGCGCGTTCATCCCGCGCATGCCCGACTGCCTGGAGCAGCTGGACCTACTGCTGTGCACCGTCGCCAAACCGCGCAAGGTCCACACCGACGGCATCCAGTTCCTGGCCCTGCGCTACATCGACCCGGTCCTGGCCGACTACGTCGGCGAACAGGTCGCCATCCGCTACGACCCCCGAGACATCACCGAGATCCGCGTCTACCTCCGCGCACCTGACGGCACCGACGCCACCTTCCTGTGCCGGGCGATCTGCCCGCACCTGTCCGGCGAGACCGTCAGCCTCAAGGAGATCACCGCCGCGCGCAACGCCCGCCGCAAACAGCTGCGCGGCCGCCTCGCCACCCGCGCCACCGTCGTCGACACCCTGCTGGCCCTGCACGACGAACCGCTGCCCGCCGCCTACCCAGCCACGACCGGGCTGCGCCGATGGACCACCCCGGACACCGCCTCCCCCGCAGACAGCACAGACAGCGCGGGCGACGCGGGCGACACCTCTACCTCCGGCGATGCTCCGCGACTCAAACGCTACTGGAATGAGTGACCGGCGCTCCGCCCGGAAAGATTCGGTTCGGACTGGCAACCAAGAAGGTTAGCGATCGCGATCCGACAAATGCGTTTCATCGAACAAGTCAAATGACGGATTCGACACATGCTTCGCTGGGCGAAGATGTCGGTGTGTCCGCTTGAGGCCAATTTCTTGCTGAGGAGGTCCTTCGGCTGCCGCCTCCAGCCGAATCGTCTGCCACTACTGCGCCGCAGGGCCCTGTCTATCTGAGAAGGAGCAGTGTGTCCACCATCGCCATGATCATGGAGCGAGAGCATCCGCTCGATCCGCCTCAGAGGTACAAAGAGCACCAAGAGCAAGCGGCCCTACACTCCTTGGTGTATCCCGACGGCCACATGGGCTGGCTGATCACCGGCCACGCTGCCGCCCGCGCGGTGCTGTCCGATCCGCGTTTCAGCAATCGGCCGGAGCTGTTCCGTTCACCGGTTCCAGGCCGAGCAGAGCTGATCAGGCAAGTGCCTCCCGGATTCTTCCTGCGAATGGACGCGCCCGACCACACCCGCTACCGCAGCCTGCTCGCAGGCTTGTTCACTGTCCGCAGAATGAATCTGCTGGCGCCTCGAATCACTGAGATCGTCGAAGTCTGCCTCGACCGCATGCAGAGATCAGACCAACCCGCCGACTTGGTGCAGGTTTTCGCGCAACCAATCCCAGCACTGGTGATCAGTGACTTGCTCGGCATACCCTCCGACGACAATCAGTGGTTCCTGACCGCCGTCAAACTGCTCTTCGCCATCAACATCTCCCTCGAAGAAGCGAGCGGCGCACTTGAGCAAGTGGCGAGCTACCTGCGCACTCATGTCGGACGCAAGCGCGCCAAGCCCGGCGACGATCTCATCAGCAAGATCATCGAACGTGGTGACCTCAACGACGAGGAGCTCACCGGTGTCGCGCTTCTGCTGCTCAACGGCGGCTACGAAACTACCGCCAATATGCTCGCTCTTGGGACCTATACGCTGCTCACCCACCCCCGCCAACTCTCCGCGCTGCGGCAGAATCCGTCCCTGATGGAGAACGCGGTGGAGGAACTGCTGCGTTACCTCACGATTGTCCATGTCGGCCCCTTCAGGACCGCCCTTGAGGACGTCGAGATCGGCGGATCGGTCATCAAGAAGGGTGACGCGGTCACGTTGTACTTCCCCGTGGCAAACCGCGACCCCGCGAAGTTCACTGACGGCGAGCAGTTGGATGTCTCTCGCCCTGCGGCCGGTCACCTCGCCTTCGGGCACGGTATCCACCAGTGCCTGGGCCAGCACTTGGCCAGGATCGAAATGCGGATTGCATATGCGGCACTCCTGCGCCGCATGCCTGACCTGCGTTTGGCCGTCCGTCCAGAAGAGGCGCCGATGACGGGCCCATCTCAGCCCTGCGGCGGCAAGCGGGTGGTGATCTTGATGACGCGGGTCGTCATGCTGGGCGGGCCGGAGGCGTTGTGGTCTTCGCCTGGAGAGTTGTCAGGCCGAAGGTTTCCATGTCTGCTCCGGCCGGGATCGAAGCCCACTCCCCCTCCGGGAGGCCGGCGCCCAGCACATAGAGCGGCGTCCGAGAAACATTGTCCAGATTCAGCCGTTCCGCCAGGGCCTTGTCGTGGAACGCGCCTGTCTGAAAAGGACCGAGCCCGAGCGCCACAGCGGAGAGGGCGAAGGTCTGGCCCAGATGGCCGGCGTTGAGGAGGCAGACGCGGTAGGCACGCGGATTCCGGTATTTGGCGAGCATACGCTCGATTTCCGCCGTCAGGACGACAATGAACGCGGCGTCTTCCACCCACTGCTGATTTCCGCACATGGCTGAAAGGTCTTCGCCGGTGCATCCTTCGGCCATCAACTCCAGCGAGTGTTCCAAAGAGTTGTAGTGATACCACCCGGGCGTGACGCCGCTGACCTGGCGGATACCCAGATAGGCCTCCAGTTCCTGCCGGGCGCCGCCCGATGGGCTCGTGCGGCGGATGAGGGCGCCGAAAGCGCCGGCATCAATGTAGTCGGCGGGCCCGAAGGTGCTGCTCAGCAGGGCGGCGAAAGGCACTAACGGCACGGGAGCCGACGTGAAGGAGCGGTGGGTGCGCCGCCGGTACAGCACCTGTCCCAACGGCTCGTCGAGTCGGCCGGGGACGCGCGGGAGCAGGATTCGATCGGCTTCGGGATACGTGGTGAAGATGGGCGGCCGGCCCTGGGCCGCCAGCGCCTCGCGGTCGTCGCCGCTCGCCTCGGAGTAGATGTGATTCTGCGTGGCGAAGTGGAAGAACGACGCCTCTGGAGACCATGGCCCCCATCGAGCGTCGAGCGCCTCGTCTCGCGTATCCTCCTGGCTGCCTTCGGCGAGCAGAAGCCCGCGCGAGACCAGCTCGGGAATGACCACGGCCACCGATTCGCGAGCTTCGTGCGGCAGGCATTCGACGGCCTCGTCCACGGTGCGCCAATCGGTGAAGGCGTCCAGTACTTCCGCGATGGCGACCGACAGGACGAGGCCTTTTCCTCGCAGGAAAGGGTGGGCGACGAATGCCCCGTTGTGCCAATAGCAGACCAGGCATCGTGCTCTGCGCAAGCGCATGTGAATCTTAAATCCTCATCCCGATCGTGAAGATGCGCCTGTCGAGTGGGCTGCGGCCCGCTCGACAGGCGATCCCTCGCGATCGCGGCTAATGGCTCCAATGCCAGTTGTTGCGGTCGGAGCGCTCGAGCTCCTCGACAGTTAGCGAAATGTAACGCATTTCTGTTCACCTCCGCTTCATGTTTCGACCCGACGCACAGGGTATTGTGGGGGGACCGGCCGCGTATCTGTCATGTGACTGGTGGGCGACAGAAGTCGGTGCACAGCGGCTTCAGGTGGCCGGTCGTCCCGACCATTCCGTGAGCGCCTTCCTGACCAGTTCCGGTACTACAAGTACCATTCAAGGTAGTGGTACTTGCAGTACCGAATGGCTGGCAACTCGATAGAGGCTCGCCGCGTGGTACGGCGCAGGGCCGCCATTAGCCGGGCCCGGCCCTCCGCCTCGACGTCGCGCCGGCCGACGGAGCCCAGAACAGCTCGCCGATCGCAGCCAGGTCATCCATCCGTCTCCTCCTTCATCGGGTTGACGCCGCCGAAAGCGGCGCGCACCTTCTTGCGGGCCGGTTGAGCCGGGACCCCACGGTCCCTGTCGGGATGTCGAGCGCCTGCGCGATCTCCTCGTAGCTGAGCTCCGCCACGCTCGCGGCCGCCGCACGCCCGACCACCGCGGACTCGTGCCCGGGATCGACCGTTTCGTGGGGGCCCGCCGCAGCGTCCGTAACCGGCGAATCTCCCTGCGGCGGTGCTGGGCGACGATGTTGGTGGCGATGCCGTACAGCCACGGACCACGCCCTGGCGGGCGTCGAAGCTGGCGCGATCGTGGAAGGCCGCGAGGAAGATCTCCCCGTTGAGGCCGTCGGCCGCCTGCGTGCCCAGCCGGCCCGCGACGTACCGGTGGATCTGCCGGCGCTCTTCGGCGACGGGGCGGGACGCACGGGCACCTCGAGCGCCACCGCGGCGCCGATCGCCCTCAACCGTGACGGCCGGCTCGTGACCGAGGCGCCGCGGCCGTTCCTCCAAGCGGTGCAGGTGCCGCCCGGCGACGCGGCCTACAACCTCCAGGCCGAGGCCGGGCGCGCCGGCGGCCACGCTGTCCACCCGCGTGTCGGTCACCTGGACGTTCCGCTCCGCCACCGTCCAGGACGGCACCACGGCGCTACCGCTGTCGGTGGTCGGCTTCTCCCCCGAACTGGACCGGCGCAACACCGCACCGGCCGGCCGTTCACCGTGCCGCTGACCGTACGGACACAGGCCGGATCGACCACTGGCGAGGTCCCGTGACCTGTCCGTGGACGTCTCCTACGACGACGGCGCCTCCTGGAAGGTGACCTGGTCCGGGGCGAACGGCACGGTCCCGCTGCGCCACCCGGCCATGGACGGGTTCGTCTCACTGCGCGCCCGATCGAAGGACAGCGCGGGCAACACCATCGAGCAGACCATCATCCGCGCCTACCGGATCGCCCCTTGCGCCCCCTCCCCCGGTTGACATGACGAGGGCCACCTCAGCCGCCGCAGGTCTGGGCCTCCGTCTGCACCCAGCCCTGGCCGAAGTCCACCCGCGCGGTGTGCTCCCAAGAGTTCTCATCGCGCCGCGTGAACGCCTCCTGCACGCGGATCTTCCGCTCCGCGTGCAGGATCGCCGCATCCGCCGTCAGCTCATCGCCCTTCCGGACCGGCCAGGTCACGGTGGCACGGCGGCCCCGATTGTCGAACCACTCGCAGACCAGCTTGTGCTGGGTCCGTCGCTCCCCAGGCGGACCGCCTCCACGACATCAAGAGCGCCGCCGGAGCCCGGGGGCTCGGTGGATCAGAACTCTCGATCATCGCATCACGCCACGAAGATGCGCATGGCCCCCGAATCCGTCGGACGACTGGGGCAGGCGTGGTCCGGCCGAATGGGTGAGGCGGCCGACCAGCTGGTCATCTGACTGATTCTCCAGGCGGACGGCGCTTGTACGGTCGTCCTATGCCGCTTGGAACACCTGTGCAGATCTTCAATGCCCTGAGCGCGGCGAGGCCGATCGAGCGAACCCGGATCGTCGCCGGCAAGGCGGTGGTCATGGGCGGGAGCGTCGCCGGGCTGCTGGCCGCGCGCGTGCTCGCCGACCATGCCGAGACCGTCGTGATCATCGAGCGGGACGATCTGGGCGAGACTCGGATTCCGCGTCCAGGTGTGCCGCAGGGCAGCCAGTCGCACGCGCTGCTGGTGGGCGGGCTCCGGCAGCTCGAACGCTGGTTCCCCGGCATCACCGCGCAGGCCCGCCAGGAGGGCGCGGTGCTGCTGCCCGGCAGGGAGGTGCGCACCTACGTCGACAACGTCCCGCAGGCCGCGACGGCCCCCTACGACCTGCTCAGTGGCACCCGCCCGTTCCTGGAGAACGTGATTCGCCGCCGTACGTTCGATCTGCCGAACGTGAAGGTGATGCCGGGCAGGGTCACCGGGCTGGGCCTTGGCGGCGGACGGGTGCAGGGGGTGCGCTGGGTCAGCGGAGGCGAGGAGGCGGTGGAGGACGCCGACTTCGTGGTGGACGCGATGGGCCGCGCCAGCAAGCTCGGAGACTGGCTGGAAGAGGCAGGCTGGCAGAAGCCGTCGTTGCACCGGGTGCCCATCAACGTCAACTACGCCACGGGACTCTTCGCCCGCTCACCGGACGCTCCGATCTTCGGGGCGCTGGCCCGCCGCAGCTCCGCGTTCGCAGCGGCCCGCACCGCCGGCGGCGCGGTCAGCCCCGTGGAAGGGGGCGCATGGCTCGTCATGCTGGGTGGTTACGACGACGACCGCCCGAACCGTACCCTGGATGGCTTTCTCCTACGCTGCCGCGAGGACCTGCCGCCCGCGTTTGCGCGGGCTGTCGCGGGCGAGCCGCTCAAGCCCATCGCCACCTACCGCCAGGCCGACGCCCGCCGCCGTGACTACGCCGGGCTGACGCGCCTGCCCGGCGGCCTGGTGAGTGTAGGCGACGCGGTGGCCTCCTTCAACCCCATCTACGGCCAGGGCATCACATCGGCCACGCTGCACGCCTCCAGCCTGTCGGCCTACCTGTGGCGCACGCCGGACGCCCGGATGCCAGCCCACGAGTTCTTCGACCTGCAGCAAGTGATCGTCGACGCCGCCTGGCAGTTGTCCACGGCGGCCGACCTCGCCCGGCAGCAGAGCGGCGCGGTGCTCCCCGTCCGGAGGCGGCTCGCACGCTGGATCGGCGAGCAGATCGTCGACGCCTCGCTGGCCGACGAGACCATCTCGCGTCGCTTCGCCGACGTGACCAACATGACCGCCCACCCCGCCACCCTCATGACACCTGCCACTGTGGCCCGCTCCATCTGGGCGAACCGCCACCGCCCCGCCGCGCGCTAGCGTCCGGTGCCCGGCACCCAAGGGCCGGGCAGGGACTGGAAGTGCTCTACGACCTGCTGGCGCTGCGGCCTGCACGCCGCCCGCCGGCTGTGCAACGGAAGAGGATCCAGCGTTCACCTGGTCCTACCGACTTATTGGGGCGAGACGGGTGTGGGAGCGTGGAAGCATAGCGATCGGGTGGTCTCGGCAGGAGATTGTCGCAGCGGTCAGGACGTGCCTGTCACGGGCGGGTGCCGTGACGGACGGCTACTCCTATGTCGATGTCCGGACGGAGCCCGACGGCATGGTCGTGCTCTTTCGCTGGCGGCGGGATCCGAACCTCTACGCTTTTCGCGGTCGAGTACCCGGCGGCGCCGCGCAGCCCGTGGACCGGCCTGCCGGTGCACGCGGCGGCCGAATGGGCCGCGGACGTCGAGGGGCGGCTCGCGGAGGAACTCGCGACCGGGCTGGTCCGCAGGGGACACCGGACGGTTCGAGACGAGTACGTCCTGCTGGACCCGCGCGACGCCCCTGATCTCCATCCCCCCGGCTTCTTCATCAGCTCGGTCCCCTCGCATGCGACCGCGGCCGCGCCTGGCTGGCCAGGGAAGGGACGGAGGTGGACCTCCGGAGAGGGCTGATCGCCCAGGGCAGGCTCGTCTGCTGGCTGCAGGCCTACGTCGACAGCGCTCGTGGCGGACCTTTCGTCAGCCACGCGGCCGCGTCATGGGAGGACGAACAGCGCACCACGGCCCGTCTCGAACGGGTGCAGGTCCTTCCCGGCGTCCCGCCGGAGGTTGGCGGCGCGCTGGCCCGGGTCGCGATCTGTGAGTACCGGCGTGGAAGCGGGGGCCGGCCGGCATTGGCGCCGGCAGGTCGCGACCCTGCTGATCGCGGACCGCCCGTCCCCACGACAGGTGGCCAGGGCCTCGGGCCGCAGGTCTGGCGTCGAGACCGTGCACGGCGGCCATGGCCTGCTGGCCCAGGTTGGCCCAGGTTGGCCCAGGTTGGCGCTGTCACAGATGCCGACGGTCCGCCCGCGCCCGTCGTCTCCTGCCCGGGCACGCCGTGCCGGACCGCGATCCGCTCGTCGGCGACACGCGCCGCATCCCCGCCCACGCGTACGGTGGTCACCACGAAGTCCGCGCCGTCGAGCGCCCGCCGCGCGTCTGTGGTGGCCACCACCCGCACATCGCCGTGGCGCCGTGCCAGGTGGGCCGCAACGCCGCCGAGCAGCCGCAGCTTGGGCTCATCGACGTCGAGGAGCACGATCTCGTTCAGCCCCGTGGCACCAGCCCCATGCCGCTCAGCACGCCCCCGTCCGGCGCCACTCCGTCCGGCGCCGCCCTGATCCAACGGTGACAGCGAGATCGTCAGAGCACCCGGTTGTGTCCGAAGCGGAGAATGCGCTGGTCGTTGGTCAGCTCTTCGATGAGCCTGTCGCTGAGTGCGTCATGCTCATCGTCAGGCAGGTCGTGGCCAAAGGCGTCCGCGGTGCCTTCGGACAGGTCCACGAGCACCGAGGCGTCCTCGGGAAGCAGCGGCGGTTCGAGGTCTGGCCAGGTGACGTCGCCCCAGTCGATCGTCACCTGGATCTCGTCCGGATGTTCGTTGATGAGATCGAGGAGCACCGCCCCTTCCAGGTCGATCTCCGCGACGTCCTCATAGCCGCTGCCGGGTTCGGAAACGCCTCCGACCGTCAGCCCCTCAGGGTCGAAGCAGATCTCGGAGAAGCCCGGGATCTTCACCCTGGCGAACGGGTAGACGCGCAGTTCGAGGTCGACGTCGTCGCGCTGGTAGACCCGGATCACGCAGGTGTCGCCCCAGGATCCGAGCCAGTGCCCCTGCCGGATGTAGCGCATCGCCGCCCGTGTGATGGCGGGCAGATCGTGGCGGATGTCGAAGCAAGCCCATCCGCCACCCCCTTGGTAGAAGGACCCCTCGAAAAGGTAGAAGCTGTACATGGAGCCGTGCCTCCTCGGGGACGCCACCAGGACTTCAGGTTCGCACGGCGCGGCAGAACGCCTCTGCCAGGTCGGCCGCCAGCCGGGCGCGTGCCGCAGCGCTCAGGTGTTCGCCCGTGGCCAGCGCGGCCACGCTCCTGGCCAGCACCGGGCCGGCGAACTGGCTGAGCAGTGTCTTCTCCGGCAGGTCACGCACCGCCCCCGCGTCGATGTGCGTTCTCAGCCAGCCCATGATCAGGCCGACGAAGCGGGGCGCGTAGTTCTCCCGCACGTGCACGGCCAGCGCGCCGCCGGGCCGGGAGGCGATCTCGGCGAACATCGCGGCCATCACCCGCGCCTCGCCCATCATCGCGTCGAGCACCGGTTCGTACAGCAGCCGGGCGGCCGGCTCGAGGCCCGCCGGCGGGTCGGCCAGGACCTCCTCCACGCGTGGCATCGGGCTGTAGCGGTCGAAGACCGCCGCGAGGAGACCGTCGCGGCCGCCCGCCTGCCCCTGGATGGCCTGCACCGTGCATCCCGCGTCGGCGGCGATCATCTCCAGCGTCACCTCGCCGACCCCGTACGTGCCGTAGAGGCGGGCGGCGGACTCCACTGCCCGGTCCCGCGCCGACCGGCGGGCCACGTTCGCGCCTTGCCTGGCCAGGGCCTCGTCGAGGCGGGATCGGTGGCCGATGCGGCGGATGAGCGTGCTCCGTGACACTCCCATCACGGCGGCGATGTCCTCCAGGGTCAGCTCGCTCGCCTCTCTCCCGGTCCGCGTGAGATGGCCTCGTACGGCCGTGGCCACTTCCTCGACGTAGGCGTCGGTCTCCATACCTGGAACTTACACTTGTCTTTGACTCAAGACAAGTCCTAGTATCAGGACCATCCTACGAAAGGACCGATCATGCACGCATTCATCCGCCGGTACCGCATGGGGACCGGCTCCATCGACGACCTCATGAGCAAGGTCAACAGGCAGTTCGCGAGCCAGCTCTCCCCTGAAGGCGACGCCGCCTCCGGCGCCCCCGTGCAGGTGCCCGCCGGCATCGTCAGCTACCAGGCGATCGCCGCAGGCGACGACACGATCATCACCGTGACGTTGTTCGAGACCGAGGAGGCCTGCCGGCGGGCGGAGCAGGGAGCGCGGGACATCCGCCTGAGCCTGGCCGAGTTCCAGGTGGAGGAGACGCACACCTTCACCGGCGAGGTGATGTTGTCCCGGGCGAGCGAGGCGCTGCTCACTCCCGTGGTGCGCTGATCCCGATGGAGCGTGACGCCGGGCGGCCCCTTCGTGTGAGGCGGAGACGGACGCCCGGCCCGCCCCCGGCAAAAATTAAGCGCCCGCTGAATTGACTAATTAAGCAACCGCTGGTTTTAATGGCGGATGTGACGGACGAGAGAAAGCGGCGGCCCGGACGGCCGCGCAGAGACGAAGGACAAGACACCCGGCAACTCCTGCTGGATGCCGCGCTGGAGCTGTTCGCGCTGAAGGGGTACGCCGCGACCAGCGTGCGCGAGATCGCCAAGCAGGCCGAGGTGCACGACAGCGCGATCTACTTCCACTTCGCCAACAAGGACGCCCTGTACACGGCGCTGTTCGAGCAGATGGGCCCGCCCTCGCTGGAGGCGTTGTGCCCCGACCTGGACGCCATGGCGTCCACGGCACCCGACCAGGCCATCCGCGAGCTGGTCGATCGCCTCTTCGAAGTGTGGTCCAGCCCGCGGGGACGCCGCTTCGCCCGGGTGATCCAGCGCGACGGCTCCGGCCAGGACGGCGTCCGCGGGCTGCACACCGCCATCGAGGCGGCCAAGCACCGGCTCGCGGGGCCGTTCAAGGCCTGGCAGGCGGCCGGCCTGCTCCGTGCCGACCAGCCTCCCGAGCAACTGGTGTGGGAGCTGATGGCGCCGCTCGACACCATCTGGTTCCTGCGCCTGCCGCCGGACGCCTCCGATGAGGAGCTCATCGGCGCCAGGAGCCTCGTCGAGGCACATCTCGACTACTTCCTCACCTGCACCATGACCAAGGAGGCGACGTCATGACCGTCCACGACACACAGGTGCTCGTCGTGGGAGCCGGGCCCACGGGGCTGACCGCGGCGATCGAGCTGCTCCGGCAGGGCGTGGACTGCATGCTGATCGACGAGCGCAGCGAGCCCGCACGCTACTCGCGCGCGCTCGTCCTGCAGGCACGCTCCCTGGAGCTGCTGCAGCTGCACGGCCTCAGCGACGCGTTCGTCCGCGACGGGTACCTGGCTCCCGGCTTCAACTTCGGCGCCGACGACCGCACGCCCGCGATCGTGGAGATGTATCACACCGGCAGCCGCTACCCGTTCATGCTGACCCTGTCGCAGGAAGAGACGGAACGAGCCCTCACCGAGCGTCTCGGCGAACTCGGCGGGACCCTCCACCGCGGGCTCAAGCTCGTCAGCGCCGCCCAGGACCGCGAGGGCGTGACCGCCAAGCTGACCGGCGAGTCGGGCGAGCGCACCGTTACGGCCCGCTACCTGATCGACTGCAGCGGATCGCACAGCGTGCTCAGCCAACAATGGGGGACGACCGAGGAAAGCCCCCTGTTCCGCGGCACCGCGCTCATCGCGGACGTCCTGGTCGAGGGGGACCTGCCGCGCGGATTCGTCAGCCTGCACACCAACGAACGGGGCGGCCTCGCTCTGCTGCCCTTCCAGAACGAGTACGTGCGGGTCATCGCCTTCGACCTGGCCAAGATGGAGATCTCACCCAAGGAACCCCTCGACATCGAGGAGGTCCAGGAGACCGTGGACGCGATCGTCCCCTATCCCCTGCGCATCGGGAACCCGCAGTGGATCACCAGGTTCCGCGCCCAGAACCGGCTGCTGAGCACGTACCGGAACGAACGGCTGTTCTTCGCCGGCGACGCGGCGCACCTCTACATCCCCGTGGCCGCCCAAGGCATGAACACCGGCATCCAGGACGCCTTCAACCTCGCGTGGAAGCTGAGCTTCGTGTGCCGGGGCCGGGCGCCGGAGTCGCTGCTCGACAGCTACAACGAGGAACGGCACCTCATCGGCGAGCGGACCCGCAAGCTCTCCGACCTGCTCTTCCAGCTGTTCATCAAACAAGCACGCTCGACGACGTACCGCAAGATCAGCAGCAAGGTCATGGGGCTCGCCCTGTCCACGACCCCGGTGCAGAACCTCATGAGCGGCCGGGTCTCCCAGACGGGGGTGGAGTACCGGCACACGGCGCTGTCGAAAGCGCAGCGCTTCGGCGGGCTGCCGAAGAGCGCGATCAACGCCGGCGACCGGGTCCCCGACCTCGACCTGGCCGACAGCGACGGCCTCGGCGTCCGCCTGTACGACCTGATGCGCACGCCGGGATTCGTGCTCATCGGGTACGCCTCCTCCTACACCTCCAGCCGGAAGAAGGAGGCGATGGCCGCCGAGCTGGCCCGGCTGAAGGATCGTTACGCCGGTTCGCTGCAGTGCCTGATGGTGCTGGGCGAGGGGTTGCCCCGCCAGGGAGACGTGCCGACGTTCCTCGACGCCCGGCGCGAGGTGCTGCACAAGCTCGGCGCCAGACCGGGCGATGTGTTCCTGGTCAGGCCCGATGGCTATCTCGCCTTCCGCGCCGACGACCCGCGCAGGCTGCCCGGGCTGCTCGGCTCCTGGCTGAGCACACCCGTTACCGACAGCGGCGTCCGTACCGTGCCGGACGGGGCGCTGCGATGAGGATCGCGATCGTCGGCGCCGGCGGGGTCGGCGGGTTCTTCGGCGCGCTGCTGGCCCGGGGCGGCGCGGACGTCACGTTCGTCGCCCGGGGCGCCCATCTGGAGGCGATGCGGCGGGACGGCCTCCGCATCGAGGGCGGCGCCCATCCCGTCCACCTTCCGGAGGTGCGCGCGACCGACGACCCGGCCGAGGCCGGCCCGGCCGACCTGGTGATGCTGTGCGTCAAGCTGTGGGGCGTCGAGGCGGCCCTGGAGCAGATCCGGCCGCTCATCGGGCCGGACACCACGGTCGTGTCGTTCCAGAACGGCGTTCTCAAGGACGACTACCTCAGGGACGCCTTCGGCGCGGAACGGGTGATCGGCGGGGTCGCCTACGTCGCCACGCGCATCTCCCGCCCGGGGGTGATCGCACAGACCGGCTCCTTGCAGCGGCTGGTCTTCGGCGAGTTCGACGGCCGCGTCTCGGCCCGGGTCACCGCCTTCCACCAGGCATGCGTCGCGGGCGGGATCAACGCCGAGGTCAGCCCGGACATCCGGCGCCAGATCTGGCAGAAGTTCGTGTTCCTCACCGGCCTGTCGGCCACGACCGCGACCACCCGCCTGCCCATCGGCGCCGTCCGGGAAAACCCGCAGACCAGGGCCTTTCTGCTCGACCTCATGCGGGAGGTCGTCGCGGTCGGGCGGGCGTCCGGCGTCGCACTCGCCGAGGACTACGCGCGCGAGTGCCTGAAGCTCGTCGACGACGTCGCCTACGACATGACCTCCTCCCTCTTCCACGACCTCGACGCCGGACGTCCCCTCGAAGTGCGGTGGCTGTCCGGCGGCGTCGTCGAGCTCGGCAGCAGGACGGGAGTCGGCACCCCGCTCAACCGGGCCGTCGCCGACATCCTCGCCCCGCACGCCGACGGCCATGCACGAGGCTGAGCGGGCGGAGCGCCCGCTGAGCGTCGAGTCGATCGAGACGATCCCACTCGAATTACCCATGCGCTTCCCCCTCGGCACGAGCGCCACGACGGTGCGCACGGCCCCGCTGCTGCTGTGCACCCTCAGGACGCGGGAGGGCGCCGACGGACGGGCGTACCTGTTCTGCTACTCCATCGCGGCGATGCGCGCCCTCGACCTCCTGCTCCACGACGCCGCCGGGTTCATCGCGCAACGGCCGCTCACGCCACGGCAGGCGGCGGCGGAGCTGGCGCGCCGTGCCACGCTCGTGGGCGTGACGGGCCTGGTCCGCATGGCGCTGTCCGCGATCGACATCGCGCTGTGGGACGCGCTCGCCGTCGCCGCCGGCCGCCCGCTCGCGGCGCTGCTCGGCGGCACGCGAACCGCCGTGCCCGCCTACAACTCCAGCGGGCTGGGCCTGATGGCACCGCACGCCGCGGCCGATGAGGCCGCCCGGCTGCTGACCCATGGGTTCGGCACGCTCAAGGTCCGCCTGGGCCACCCGACCCTGGACGAGGACCTGGCGGTGCTGCACGCCATCCGGGAGCGGGTACCCGGTACCGGGCTCCTGGCCGACTACAACCAGGCGCTCACCGTCGAGGACGCGCTCCGGCGCGGCCTGGCCCTGCAGGACGAGGGCATCGCCTGGCTGGAGGAGCCCATCCGCCACGACGACCTGGCGGGAAACTCCCGGCTGGCGGACGCGCTCGACGTCCCGATCCAGCTCGGGGAGAACTTCAACCGTCCCGAGGAACTGGCCGAGGCGGTCGATCGCGGGGCCTGCGACCTGGTGATGCCGGACGTCGCCCGGATCGGCGGGGTCAGCGGCTGGCTGCGCGCGGCAGCGCTCGCCGCGGCGCGCGGGACGCCGATCTCGTCCCACCTGTTCCCCGAGATCAGCGTCCACCTCCTGGCGGCCGGCCCCACCGCCCACTGGCTGGAGTACGTCGACTGGGCCGGCCCCCTGCTGCGGCACCCCCTGCAGATCCGCGACAGCCAGGCGATCGTCCCCGACCGGCCCGGGATCGGGCTGGAGTGGGACCCCGACCGGGTGGCCTTCCACCGCTACGACCGGCGGCACTGACAGGAGAGCACGAATGAGACTGCTGACCATCGACGCGGGCGCCGACGGCCACGCCGGAGCACTGCTCGGCACCGGCGACGTCCTCGACCTCGCCGCGACCGCATCCGGCCCGATCACCCGGCGGGTACCGCCCTCGGTGCGGGGCATCCTCGAAGGCGGCGAGGAGACCCTTGGCCTGCTGAAAAAGATCGTGGCCACCATCGAAGCCGACGACACGGAACAAGAGCGCCTGCGCGAGGCGGGCGCGCTCACCCCGTACGCCGTCACGCCGCTGCGCGCCGTCGTCCCGGACCCCGCGCTCGTCCTGTCGACAGGCATGAACTACCGCACGCACCTCCAGGAGATGCGGAACGTCGCCCCGCCGCAACTCCCGTACGCGTTCATCAAGGTCCGCGAGACGCTCACCGGGCACGGCCACCCGATCGTCCTGCCCCGGCGGTTCCCCTACATGGTCGACTGGGAGGGCGAGCTGACCGTGGTGATCGGGCGCACCTGCCACGACGTGCCGGAGGACGAGGCGATGGCGTACGTCGCCGGATACACGCTCGCCAACGACGTCTCCGCGCGCGACTGGGCCGGTGAGTTCTACGCCGCCACGGGCAAGGTCGACGTCCTGCAGGGCTGGGGGCGCGCCATCAACGGCAAGCTCTTCCCGACGTTCCTCCCGTGCGGGCCGGTCCTCACCACGGCGGACGAGATCGCCGACCCGCACGACCTGCGGCTCACGACCACGGTGAACGGCACCGTCATGCAGTCGGCGAGCACCGGAGAGATGATCTTCAGCATCGCGCGGCTCGTCTCCTACTTCTCGCAGTGGTACCGGCTCCGCCCCGGCGACATGATCACGACCGGCACGCCCGCCGGAGCGGGGTACGCCCGCGACCCGCAGATCTTCCTCAGACCGGGCGACGTCGTGACCGTCGGCGTCGAGGGAATCGGCGAGCTGCGCAACCCTGTCGTCGCGGCCGGCGCACGAGGCCAGGTGGGAGCATGAACGAGATCGTGAAAGCCGTCGTTCCGCACCTCGCCGGGACGGCCATCCGCCACGCGCCCGCCGTCAAGGCCGGGCCATGGGTGTTCGTCACAGGCCAAGAGGCCATCGACCCGGCCACCGGCGCGACCGGCGGGAACGCCCCGAAGATCGGCGAGTCACGCCGCCGCCGCGAGGGCGAGGCCGTCATCGCCGAACTACGGCGGCTGCTCGGCGAGATGGGCACGGACTGGTCGCGGAGCGTGCGCGTCGACCAGTTCTACACCAGCCCGGACGCGGTCAACCCCTACCACCGCGCCCGGCGGCACGCCGTCGGGGATCATCTCCCGGCCAGCACGTCCGTGGTCGTCGATCGCTGCCTCGCCGCGACGAGCTCCGTCTCGGCGGGCCTGATCGCCGCCCACCCGGACGCGGGACACGACGTCGCCGCCGTCCACCCGCCCGGCACCGAAGCCGGCGGGCACGGGGTCCCCCCTGCGGTGACGTGCGGGGAGTTCGTCTTCGTCTCCGGTCATATGGCCAGCCAGTCCGGCGAGAGGCTCGACCCGCGCGCCGCCGTCCCGCCGGACATGCGCTGGGGCGCGAGCGCGATCCGGCGCCAGACCGAGCACCTCATCGCCCACCAGCTCACCCCGCTCCTGGAGGCGGCCGGGTCGTCGTGGGAGACGGTCGTCAAGGCGCAGGTCTTCCTCGGCGACGGCGACGACCTGCCGGAGTTCCTGGAGGTCTGGTCCGAGCACCTGAACGGCATCCCGTGCGCGCTCACGGTCGTCCCGGCGGCCGCCTTCCGCATCGCCCAAGGACGCATCGAGATGAACCTCGTCGCGCTGCGGAACGAGGCGGCCGGACGCAAGACGGTCGTCGAGGCCGGACTGCCGCATGGCGCCGCGCTCGGCCCTTGCGTCCGGGCGGGCGACCTGCTCCTGCCCTCAGGCCTGATGGCAGTGAGGGCGGACGGAGCCGTCGCCGGCGCGGGAATCTCGCCGACCCTGGACGGCCTCGCCCATGCCGGTCACCTGCAGGCCGCCACGATCTACGACCACGCCGACGCGCTGTGTGCCGCCGCCGGCACATCCATGGCCGGCGCGGTGCGCGCGCAGTACTTCGTCACCGCGGTACACGACTTCCCCGGCGTCACGGCCGCCTGGGCGGCCAGGTACGGCGACGAGCCGCATCCCTTCTGGTGCCTGCAGGTGCCACGGCCGCTCCCGGCGCTCGGCGCCGCCCTGGTCGCCGACTTCTGGATCTACGCGCCCGAGCGATGAAGCCCGCACGCCCTCATGCTCGTCAGTCCGTCGAGGTCAGGCCCTCGGCGATCTTGCGCAGCTCGCGCTCGACGGCTTCGGAGGTGCGCAGGTCCTTGGCGTAGACCGGGCTGAACGAGATCTCGGCCCGCCGCCGCTCGCCCATGTCGAGGAACAGCGTGGGGGTGCCCTTCATGCCGTCCTCGCCGACGTTCTGCACGACCATGTAACCAGCACGGTCGCCGATGGCCACCTCCTGCCCCTCTCCCTCCTGCCGGTGAATGCTGATGCGGTCGTCGACCTCCAGCACGGCCTCGTCCTCGAACACGTAGATCTGGACGCAGTAGAAGCCGTTCTTGTCGCCCTTGTAGTCGTAACCGGTCGAATAGCTGTCGCCGAAGTCCACGGACCAGTTCTGCCACCGCAGCCCCTCGGGCAGATAGCCCACCTTGACATGCCCGAACGCCTTCCCGTCGCCCAGGTCCCCGAGATCCTTCTGCGTCGGCCTGCCCGTGGGGGGCAGGTCGTCGATGGCGGGCGGGGGCGGCGGTGTCTCGGTGACGATCGGCGCCGGCTCGGAGCCCGTGACCGCCGCCAGGTAGAAGGGGGCGGCGCCGGTGACGGCCACGGTGGCGGCCAGCGCGGCCAGCACGCTGCGCCTCCTCCTCCGCCTGGCGGATCGCATGACCCGCAGCCCGAGGTCCGGCGGGACGTGCAGCCTCGCGGCCTCCTCCGCCATGAGGTGGCGAATGCGGTCCTCAAGCGCGGCCATGGCCGATCACTCCTTCCACGGACTCCTCGCCGAGCGCCGCACGCAACTTGGCCAGTGCCCTCGAGCACTGACTTTTGACCGTCCCGATCGCGCAGCCGAGCACCTGCGCCGTCTGCTGCTCGCTGAGGTCCTCCCAGAACCGCAGCACGACCACCGCACGCTGCCGGGGCGGCAGCGCGCGCAGCGCGTCCATGAGCACCTCGCGCAGATCCACGTCGTCCGAGCGCGCGGGGGTGTCCGGCAGCACACGCACAGGGATCATCCGCAGAATCGCCCGGCGGCGGGCCCGGCTGATGGCGGTGTTCACGATCACGCGGCGCACATAGGGCTCGGGACTGTCGTGCCGTACCTTGTTCCAGTTCCTGTAGGTACGCTCCAGCGCCGTCTGCAGCAGGTCCTCCGCCTCCGCCCGGTCCCCGCAGGCGAGGTGGGCGAGCCGCAACAGGGTCGTGGCCCTGGCCGCCACGAACGCGCCGAAGTCATCCTCCGCGCCGCCGCTCACGGCGATGTCTCCCGTTTCACGCCCCCTTATACGCCTCGGCCGTCCGCAAGGTTGCTCGTGTGTCACAGGCAACCTTCAGGGGCGCCCGAGCGTAGTGAGAGGCGTTACCTCGCAACCACGGAGGATGCACATGAAGCTGGCGACCGCATCGGGGCGGCGGCTGATCGTCGCCGGGACGTGCCTGGCGGTGGCTGCCGCCGCGCCGCCGGCGCTGCCGGGACTGGCCGAGGCACCAGTGACGCGGCTGGCGGCCGCATCGACGCCGGAGGGCACGTACTGGCACACGAGGGTGTTGTCCCGCCGCGACAACTTCCGGCAAGTGGGCAGCCGCGCGAACCCGTACTGGGTGGTTCAGCAGCGGCTCATCGAGCAGTGGCACACCACGGACGGCAGGGGCTGGACCGGGTACCGCGAAGCGGCGGCATACCAGAAGAGCGCCAAGGACCGCGAGGCCTGGCGGCGCGACGGCTCGCCCGCCAAGTGGACCCGCGACGTGGCGGGCCAGACCGTGGTGCTGTCCACCCGGCCGACCAGGGGCCACGTCACCCCGATACGCGGCCAGAACACCCAGTTCTTCCTCGCAGGGCAGTACCTGACGTACGAGGAGGTGCAGCGGCTGCCCGCCGACCCGGCCGCGCTGAAGGCGTGGCTGACCAAGGCTGTCCAGGTGCAAGGAGGCGGGGAGATCGACGTCCGCGTCACCAGCACGCTGCCCGAACTGCTCTACCGCCTCCCGGCGCCGAAACAGGTCCGCGCCGCGGCCTACCAGGTGCTGCTGACGCTGCCCGGCGTGCACGCCGAGGGCGCCGCAGGCGACGACCTGGGCAGGAACGGCACCGCCCTGTCGATCGACCAGCGGCAGGCCACCGGTCCGAAGGACAAGCAGGGAAAGATCACGAGGCGGCTGATCGTCGACACCGCCGGCATGGTCCTGCTCTCGGACGCGCAAAAGGCCGAACGACCGGGCGTCGACAACACTGATCTCGTCCTGCACGCCGGCTGGACGAACGCCGCACCCGCTGTCCCTGCTCTGCCTTGATGGGGCGGCTTCTGGCGCGGGCTGTGCACTGACGGTTGGCTGTCAGTTCACCAAAGCGACCGCCTTTACCTTGTAGATCTTGTTCGTCGTCGCCCACTGATCGGCCGGACCGTCCACATCACGGAGAGACGGCCTCGCACAGGCCCGTACCCGGCCAGTCATCGAACGGATTCGCGCGAGCCCGCCGCAGCGTAGCGTACTCGTCTCGTGGAGACTCTGAGGCGATGGCGGGTGACGGCGGCCACCGCGTTGACAGCGGTGTTGGCGGGCGTGTCGGCAGGTCCCGCCCATGCCGACCCCCGCCGGTACACCTTCTCGTACACGATCGCGGGTGAGCGGGTCTTCCCCGAAGGAGTCGTCGCCGACCAGGCGCGCGGCGTGTTCTACGTCAGCAGCGCCTACGACGGCACCATCTACCGCGGCCGAGCCGGTCACCAGCGACTGGAGGTCTTCCTGCCCGGCGGCGCCGATGGGCGCACGCAAGCGCAGGGCCTGCGCCTGGACCCGCGGGGTCGGCTGTACGTGGCGGGCGGCGCCACCGGCCAGATGTGGGTCTACGACACCAGGACCCGATCCCTGGTCCGCCGCTTCGACACCGGCCTCAGGGAGGACGTGCTGGTCAACGACGTGGCGTTGGACCCCGCGGGGAACGCGTACTTCACCGACTCCCGCACGCCGGTGCTGTGGCGCTTGCCGGCCGGCCAGATCCGGCCGTCCGCCACGCCAGCCTCCGCGGAACGCTTCCTCGACCTGACTCGGACGACGGTGCGCTACCAAGAGGGCTTCAACCTCAATGGCATCGCCCTCGCCCCCGGGCGGCGCTCACTGCTCACCGTCCAGTCGAACACGGGCAAGCTGTTCGCCATCGCCCTGCCCGGCGGCCGGGTGACGGAGGTGCCGGTCGAGCAGGGGCCGCTGACCGGAGGTGACGGCCTCACCTTCACGGGGAAGCGGCTGGTCGTCACGCGTTCCGCCCCGGACCGGCTCGACACCCTCACCTTGGGCACCGTCAAGGCGCGGGTGGTGCATTCCTACACCGACACCACCTTCCGTTTCCCTACCACCGCCGCGCTCCTCTACAACCGGCTGCTGGTGGTGAACGCGCAGCTCGACCAGGACCCCGACGGGCAACCCGAGCTGCCGTTCAGCGTCAGCGCCGTTCCCCTGGAGAAGCTCGGGTAGCCGGTGCCCGGCAGGCCCGCTCCCGCGCCAGCGGGACGACCCTGCGGAACTTGCCGCCGGTCTCCTGCCGGGCTGCTCGCGAACGCTCGATCGTGACGTCGCCGGCCCCATGCCCCTTGAGCATTCGGGCGAGGTCATCGAGCACCGTCCACCGTCCACCCCGTCGTCCAGGTGGGCGATCGGCGTCTTCGCCTCATTGAAGGCCAGACCCCGGGAATCGGGCCAGACGGCCAGGCACGTCGTGACCAGCTCAGCCTGTTACGAGAGTGACACAAGACCAGCAGGTCGTCGGCGTATCTTGAGCCACCGGCCGGCCAGCTACCGAGCGGGGAAGGTCCCCAGCGAGGCGAAGAGGTGATCGTGGCTGAGCCGATCGAATACCGCTTCCAGGTCCGCATCCAGCACCCATAGCCGTTCAGCCAGCGTGCTGCTCCACCTGTCCTTGTTCGCCGCGGTCGCCGTCACTGCGCTCCACTGGTCACGCCGCACGAACTGAACGCAGGCCCACCGGCTCGCGCTCGCCGGCAGCAGCAGGGACGGGCTCGTCCGCCTCGACCGCCTTGATGATGACGCGGGCCGCACGGGCCGGGTCCCCGGGCTTGGGCACCAGCGGTACTGACGGCGTGGTTGGTGTACCTGCCACCGTCTGGGCGTAGTCGTCCATCGTGGTGACCGAGCGCACGATGGAGCGTGCGGCGAAGTCGGTGCGGACCCGTCCCGGCTCCACTGCCATGACGTTGATGCCGAGCGGGGCGATCTCCTCCGCCAGCGCGTACGAGGCGCCCTCCAGCGCCGCGTTGCTGGCCGCATAGCAGGCGGTGCCGGGAATCGGTATGCGCGCGGTGAACGGCGACATGTTGACGATCACCCCTGCACGCCGGGCGCGCCTGGCGCGCAGGACGGCCTTGATCAGGGCGATCGGGCTGGAGAAGTTGGTGGCGAACAGCATGCGCGTGCTGGCGTCACCGCCCTCTTCGAGAGCCGCGAGATGGCCGTGTCCAGCGTTGTCGTCCAGCACGTCGATGGCCCCGAAACGTGCGAACCCGTCGGATGACTGGACAGGCGCCCGGCTCTCGCCCCGCGACCCGGCTGTGCCGCTCGCGGTCTTGGTCCCGAGGCCCTGCCCGTCACCGGAGTCGTCCGTCATCCTCCGTCATCTGTCGCTGGCGAGGCCGTGCCCTCGCCACCACGCCCGGCACCGTCGTCACCGCCCTCGTCATGGGGCTCATCACGGGGGACGGCGGGCCGCACCGGTCGGCAGCTCGAGCCGCAGCCGCCGAAGCGGGCGCTGTTGACCGGGGTGAACGGGGTCTTCGGGGTGCCCTTGAGCGCGGCCATCATGGTGTCGTTCCAGATCGGGCCGGGGATCGTGGCGCCGAAGACCGAGCCGTAGGAGCGGCCGCCGATCGTGACGTCGTTCAGCTTGTGGTCCTGCGCGCCTCGCGGGTCGCCGATGCTGACCGCGCCCGCCAGGTCCGGGGTGAACCCGGCGAACCAGGCCGTGGCCTGCGCGTCCGTGGTGCCCGTCTTGCCGGCGGCGGGCCGGCCGATGCCGCCGACCCCGCGCATCGTGCCCTTGGTGAACACGCCGGACAGGATGCCGCCACCTGGTCGAGCGTGACGCTTTCGCGGTACTGCTCGCAGAACCAGGCGATCTCGTTGCCCTTGGCGTCCAGGACGGTCGTGCGTTCCGCCAGCGGAGGCTCGGCAAACTCTTCGGGCCTGATGTCCAGGCTCTCCGACGCGGAGACGAACAGCGCCCCGGAGCCCCCGACCACCGGCAGGCCCATGGCGGCGACGATCACACCGGCCGCCGCCGCGGCCACCGACAGTCGTGCGACACCCGACCATCGGGAACGCACGGCAGCGGCCCCTGCCCGTGGTGACATGTGAGCGGCTCCTCGATCCCGGGCCTTGAATTCATGACTGAAGAGCGTTCTCCGGCCGGGGGTGTTGTGCGAGGAGGCGAATCGCGGTACGGCCGATGCCTGGAGGCCGCGGCTACCCTGCGGCGATCCTGCGGAAGGTCTGCTCGTCGGAGGGCTGCCGGCCCGCGCCGGTGTTCAGCTCGCCGCGATGGCTGAACGCTGCCTCGCCCGTGCTGATGAAGACGTCGCGCAGTTCGAGGGTGCCGCCCGGCGCGACGATGGTGCCGGTGAGAGAGCTGAACACTGGCACAGAACCTCTGATCGATTGGTTCACCACAGGTGCATCCCGCGGATCGCCGCAGCCCGGGCAAGCCTTGAGGGCTCTTCCGCCGGGCAGCGGTTGCCGGTGACGGGGGTGGCCGGTGAGATGAGGTAGGTGTCCATGACCTTCGTGGTGCATTCGGTCATGCCGTACACGCCGTGGCCCCAGCCCTCGTAGGTGAGCAGCGTGGCCTTGGAGCCGAGCTGGCGGGCCACGTTGGCCGACCACTCATACGGGGTGTCGGGGTCGTGCTTCGAGGTGGCCACCAGCAGCGGGGTGCTGCCGAGGTAGCGCAGCCGGTGCTGCGGGTTGCCGACCGGGTGGCCCTGGCAGATCGGCATGTCGCCCATCGGCATCGGGTTGTAGCGCAGGTCCGGGGCGACCGCGTTGGAGGCGCTCATCACCTCGGCGTAGTGGGCGTAGTCGCGCAGCCCCAGGTTCCAGTCCTGGCACAGGATCGCGGTCGGCAGCTCGGCGGTCTCGCCGCCCACCTGCCAGTTGCCGGGCGGGCCCGGCATGTCGTCCGGCACCGGGCCGCCGTCCAGGGCGAGCAGCACCTGGGCCTCCAGCCGCCAGGACGGCGCCTCGTTCATGATCACGCCCAGCCAGAGCAGGTTGTGGGCCGGCACCGGGCGGCCGTCGCCCGGCCACAGCAGCTCGCCGCGCTCGGCCTTGTCCAGCAGGCTCTTCCACAGCGCGCGCACGTCGCGGCCGTGCAGCACGCACTCGGTGTCGCGCTCGCACCAGGCGACGAACTCCTCGAAGCTGTCCTGGACGGTGGCCGCCTCGGTGACCTGGAACGCCTTGACGTCCAGGCTGTGGTCCATGTTGCTGTCCAGGATCATGGCGCGGATGCGGTGCGGGAACAGCTCGGCGTACATCTGCTGGGCCAGGGTGCCGTAGGAGACGCCGTAGGAGGTCAGCCTGCTCTCGCCGAGCGCGGCGCGGATGGCGTCCATGTCGCGGGCCACGTTGACCGAGTCGAGGTGGTCGTACAGCGGGCCGGTCCGCTTGCGGCAGTCATCGCGCAGCTTGCGGTCGAAGGCCACCCACCGGTCGTAGTCGGCCTGGCTGGTCATGACCGGGTACGGCATCTCGTTGTAGACCGCGGCCGAGCACGTCACCGAGCCGCTGCGGGCCACGCCGCGCGGGTCGTAGCTGACGATGTCGAAGCGCCGCTGGATCTCCTCGCTGAAGCCCGAGGGGCGCAGGATGTCGTTGACCCCCGAGTTGCCCGGCCCGCCGGGGTTGGTCAGCAGCGACCCGATGCGGGCGGACGGGTCGGTGGCCTTGCGCCGGGCCAGCGCCAGGTTGACGGTCGGCCCGTACGGCCGGGACCAGTCGATCGGCACGGCCAGCGTGCCGCACTCGACGCTCGGCTCCTCCTCGCACGGCCCCCAAGTGATGCCGCGCCTGCCGATCTCGTCGGTGACGTCCTCTCCAGTCGTCGCCGCGCCGGCCACTCCCGCCATCGGAGCGGTCAACAGCGTTGCCATCGCCACGAGGGCGGTGGTGAACAGGGACATTCTTCTTGGCACGTTTCTCCTCATTGTTGACCGGCCGTGGCCGTGTACGCGAGCGCGTCGCTCGCACCAGTGACGCCAGACATCAGGGCCGCCTCCTGTAGGTCAACCCTTGGTCCCGCTCCAGCCGCTCCTTTCCCTGAGGGCGGAGGGCTCGGGGTCGAGGTGGCCGAAGACCTCCTGGGCGGAGGCCATGCTCCGCCGCAGCGCCCGCTCCAGCAGGCCGGCGTCCACGGCCAGGCGTTCCAGCTCCGGTACGGCGAACCCGTCGGCCCCCGTCTCGGCCACCAGTTCCTCGTACTGGTGCACCCGCCCGCGCAGCTCCTCGACCTGAAGGCGGGCCTGGAACGCGCGGTCGGCCTCGGACACGTGGGCGGCGTACCGTTCGAGTGCCACCACGCGGGCCAGCACCGCCTTCTCGCTCAGGTCCAGCGCACGAGTGAGCGGCATGACCGCAGCCTCGGCCTCGGGGGTGAGCCCCTGCGAGACGGTTGCCCCGTGCATGGCGCGCACGGCCGACAGCTTGGCCAGCAGGCGCGCGATCTCCCATTCCTGCGCGGGCAGCATCACCGCGTTGCGCACGTCATCGAGCAGGCCCTTGGCATTGACCTCGGAGGCGGTGACGACGAAGATGGCGCGCCGGGCGCGGGTCAGCAGGCGCCCGGCGGACGCGTCGAGATCCTCGACGAGCACATAGTGGCCCTCGTAGCAGCGCAGCAGCGAGAACAACTTCCGCTCGTGCTCGAACTCGTCATCCTCATCCTTCGGCCGGCGGAAACACTCGATCAGAGACGCGATCAACAGGCAGAAGGCGAGCGGCACGAGCGGCAGCAGGAACAGGCCCAGGCCCGTGAGCCCCAGAATCAGCAGCACGCCGGGGAGGGCCGCCAAGCCAAACGCCACGATCATGAGGTACTCGCTGCGTCGGGACGGTCGTCGCAGCCCGGGAGTCCAGCCCCGGCGCGACTTGAGCAGGACGTCCCGGCTCTCCCTCAGCGACTGGGCGTCTTTCGGCGGCACCCGGGGGTCGACGATCACATCCGCCATGAATCCGGATCCTCGACGCGGGTTTCGGCGGGCGCGGCATGCATGCAGGAACCTTCCCCCAGAGACCGGGGCGGGCGAATCTGTCACGTGACTGGTCTCAGGGACCCCGGCCGCAGGACCGTTTCGAGGAAGGCGTGACTGACGGGGCCCAGCGGGCGGGAGGCGGAGGCGGCCAGCGCGACCTCGAACTCGGCCGGGAGGTCACGTACCCGCAGGAACCGCACGCCGGACGCGTCGCGGGCCAGGAACCCGGGCACGAACGCGATCCCCAGCCCGTGCCGGACCAGGTCGAGGATGGTGGACAGGTCGTTCATCTCGAAGGTGACCCGCCGCTTGAGACCGGCCGCGGCGTAGGCGGCGTCCACGGCGGAGCGCACGCCCCAGGTGAGGGGGAAGTCGATCGTGTTCTCGGCGGTCAGCTCCGCCAGCCCGACGGTGTCGCGCCCGGCCAGGGGGTGGCCGGGGTGGCAGGCCAGCAGGATGGTCTCGGTGCCGATCGGGTGCAGGACGAGGCCGGGCAGGGCCGAGGTCACCAGGAGGAAGGCGAGGTCGAGGTCGCCGTCGTGCAGGCGCTGGGCGTGGTCGGCGAGATCGTGCGCGCCCGTGCCCTGCAAGTGGATGGCGACCTGGGGGTGCCCCGCGCGGAATCGCGCCAGGTGGATGGCGATGCCGGTGGGCGCGTAACCGTACAGGATGCCGAGATTGAGTGTGCCGGTCAGGCCGCTGCGGATACGGGCCAGCTCCTGGCGGGCGGCGGCGACGTCGTCGAGGATGCGCCGCGCCTGGTGGAGCAGGGCGTGACCGGCGGGGGTGAGTTCGACGTGCTGGGTGGTGCGTACGAACAACGCCAGGCCGAGATCGCGTTCCAGCGCCTTGATGGAGGAGGAGACGCCGGACTGCACGATGTGCAGGCGGGCGGCGGCACGGGTGAAGTTCAGCTCCTCGGCGACGGCGACGAAGTGCTCCAACCTGCGGAAGTCCATCTCTGTTTCTGCTCAGCTCATCGGGTTTTCATGTTGGACGGAGATCGATGATGTCTCCACAGTGGGTGCCGTGTCCAGAACGTG
Source organism: Nonomuraea composti (assembly GCF_012034275.1). Lineage (NCBI taxonomy): Bacteria > Bacillati > Actinomycetota > Actinomycetes > Streptosporangiales > Streptosporangiaceae > Nonomuraea > Nonomuraea composti. The sequence continues at coordinate 69,043 of NZ_JAATEP010000032.1, forward strand.
GCGGCCCGTGGCGGCGGTCAGCGCCTGTTACGCGGCCGGGATGGCCGCCAACACCGTGCCCACGCCGCTGTATCCGCTGTACCAGCAGCGCGACCGGTTCGGCGTCTCGACCGCGACGCTGGTCTACGGCGTGTACGCGGTGGGCGTGCTGGCCAGCCTGCTGCTGGCCGGCCGAGTGTCCGATCGCGCGGGGCGGCGGCCGGTACTGGTCGTCTCGGTGGTGGTGCAGGCGCTCGGCGTCGCGGCGTTCGTGCTGTGGCCGGGCTTGGCGGGGCTGCTGATCGCGCGAGTCCTGTCCGGGCTGGCCGTGGGTCTCCTCACCCCTGCGGCCAGCGCTTTCCTGGCCGACCTGTATGCCGGTGCGGGCCGGGACCGGGCGGCCAGGACCGGGACGGCGGCCAACTTCGGGGGCTTGGCCGCCGGGCCGCTCATGTCCGGGGTCCTGGCGCAGTGGGGACCGGCGCCGCTCGTCCTGCCCTATCTGGTCTACGCGGCGCTGCTGGCCCTGGGCCTCGGCGGGCTGCGGCTGGCGCCGGATGTCAGGCCCATGTCGAACGGATGGCGATACCGCCCGCAACGGCCGGCGGTGCCGGAGTCGGGCAGGGCCGTGTTCTGGGCTGCCGTGTGGGGCAATCTGCTGGCGTTCGCGGTGCTGGGCCTCTATGTGGGCATGACGCCCGCGGTCCTGGCCGCCATCGGCCGCGGCGGATCGCCCGCGCTCACAGGCGCGGCGGTGTTCGCGGTCCTGGCCGCGGGCACGGCGACCCAGCTCTCCTCGGCCTGGTTGCGGCGCACCCGCCCGGTCGTGCCGTCCCTGGTCCTGCTGTGGTGCGGGCTCGCTCTGGGAACCGTCGCCGTCTGGGCATCGGAGCTGGTGACGTTCCTGATCGGCGGGGTGTTGTGCGGGGGCGGCGCGGGATTGTTGTTCAAGGTCAGCGTGGCGGCGGGGACGGCGCAGGCGGAGGACGGGCGCGACCGGGCGGGCGTGCTGGCCACGCTGTTCCTGGCCGCCTACGTGGGCATGTCGATCCCGGTGATCGGGCTCGGCGTGGCGACCCAGCACATCGGTGCGCGTATCGCGCTGACGGGCTTCGCGGCCCTGGCCGCCGGCGTGCTCGCCTGTGTCGCGCCCGGCCTGCTGCGGGGGCACGCGCCGGACGAGCGCCGGTGAGCTCGCGCAAATACCGTCGCGTGACTGATTCGCCTCACCCGTGCGTTCGCCGACCATCGGCAACAACGACTCGAGGAAGGCCGGAAACCCATGCCTTGTCGTACGTTGACGATCACCGTGGCGCTCGTCACGGGATTGTCCTTGTCCACGGGCCCGGCGCAGGCCGAGCCCGAGGATGTCGCGACCATCGCTGACGAGCAGGCGGCGCTGGCGCAGGATCTGGGCACCGTCGCCGCCGACGAGGGCCTCACCTTGGAGGAGGCCACCGCCCGCTACGGCTGGCAGGAGGATTTCGTCACCTTCGCCAACCATCTGCAGGACACCTATCCGGACGAGTACGCCGGCGCCGCCGTGGGGCTTCTCCGAGGCCGAGCTGAACAGGACGCTGACGGACACCTACTACGGCATCCGGGCCCGGACGGACCTCGTCGCCGACACCGGCGGCGACTACGACGTCGAGACCGGCGTGGTGACCATCGAGGTACAGCCGCAGGCGGGGCTGACCGCGGCGGCCCGGCAACACCTGAAGGGCGATCTGCAGCCGGCCCCCGTGCCCGGCTCCCCCATCCAGGTCAACATCACCGTTGTCGACCAGATCGAGCAGGCCACCGAGGCGTACATCAGAGGCGGCGGCTACCTGGATCTCCCTGACGACGGAATCTGCACCACCGCGTTCACCGTCAAGTTACGTGACGGCGGCTACGGCGTCTCTACCGCCGAGCACTGCGGCCGGGGACGGACGCTGCGTTACCTGAATCACGGCAGTTCCGCCTACACCACGATCAAGTGGAAGGGCGGCAACGAGAACATCTTCGGCGACTTCGCCTGGTACACCCGCGGCTCCTACACCGCGGCCAGGACGTACTTCTGGGACTACAACAAGACCCGCTACGTCGACCAGGTGAAGCGTCCGGTCAAGGGCATCAAGATCGCCAACTTCGGCCGGACGACCGGTTCCAAGCATGCCAAGGTCTACAAGGTCAACGTCTGCTCGGGTGAGGCGTGCGGCCTGACCGCGATGATCAAGGCGGGCACGCGGGGCGGCGACAGCGGCGGACCGTGGTACTGGGGCGGCACCGCCTACGGCATCCACCGCGGTCGGAAGAAGATGGGCGGCACCTGGCGTGCGGTGTTCACTCCCGCGTTGGCGCTGGCGCAGACGGAGAACCCGGTGTACGAGCGGTAGCCCGCCTCACCGCTGGGGTCTGGGCGGGGTGGCGGTGAGGATGGCGGACAGCAGGCCGGGGAAGCGGCGCTCCAGGTCGTCGCGGCGCAGGCGGCTCGGGCGGGCGGTGCCGTCGATCCGGGTGGAGACCAGGCCGCTGTGGCGCAGGATGTTGACGTGATGTGACACCGTCGAGACCTTCACCGGTAGATCGAGTGCGGTGCAGGTGGACTCCTCCACCTCGGCGAGCAGCCGGACGATGCGCAGCCGCATCGGGTCGGCCAGCGCCTGCAGCACGGTGGCCACGTCGATCTCATCGAGGTCGGGCTGTGCCATCCACGTTTCCATCGCGCCCCTCTCATGTCCGATGACCGTCCTCTTTTACGATATCCATCGTAGCTCTATTACGATGAGTGTCGTAGTTTCCGACGCATATCGGAGGAGGCATCGTGACCTCGCCCTCGCCCACCGCCCCGCGCACGCGCTGGCGTCTCCACGCCGCGGTGCTGGCCTTCGGCGCCTTCGCGGTCGGCACCGACGGCTTCGTCGTCGCCGGGCTGCTCCCCGCCGTCGCCACGTCCCTGCACGTCACCGTGGCCGCCGCCGGCCAGCTCGTGACCGTGTTCTCCGCCTCGTACGCGGTGCTCGCACCGGTGCTGGCCGCCCTGACCGCCTCGTGGCCGCGCAGGAGGGTGCTCGTCACCGCTCTGGCGGTGTTCGCGGCGGGCAATGCGATCACCGCGCTGGCCCCGTCGTACGGCCTGGTCCTCGGCTCGCGAGCGGTCGCCGCCGCCGGAGCCGCGCTGTTCACCGCGACCGCGAGCGCGACGGCGGCGCTGCTGGCCGGTGAGCGGGAACGGGGCCGCGCGATCTCGTTCGTGATGCTCGGCGTGACATCCTCGCTGGTCCTCGGCGCCCCGCTGGGCACGCTGATCGGCGACCTCGCCGGCTGGCGGACCGCGATGTGGCTGGTCACGGCGCTCGGCCTGCTCGCCGCCCCCGCCATCTGGCTGCGCCTGCCCGGGGCGGCCGGGCGGGGCGACGGCGACCTGCGCGCCTTCCTCGCGCCGCTACGCGACCGGCGCGTCGTCACCCTGCTGGGCGTCACCGTGGTGGCCTTCACCGGCATCTACCTGCCCTACACCTACGTCAGCGAGATCTTCGCGCCCGCCTGGGCGGGCGGCTCGGGGCTGGCCGTCCTGCTGCTGGTCTACGGCCTGTCCGGAACGGCCGGCAACCTCACCGCCGGGCACCTCGCCGACCGGCACGGCCCCCGCCGCGTGGTCGTGACGGTCATGCTCGCCCTGGCCGCGGCCTTCGCTCTCATCCCGCTCGGACGCGGCACGTTCGGGACGGCCGTGGTGACCATCGTGGTCGTCGGGTTCCTGTCGTTCTCGGTCACGACGCCACAGCAACATCTCGTCATCAGCCTGGCCGGGCCAGGCGCCGGGCTGGTCACCTCGCTCTACCAGTCGGCCGTTTACCTGGCCGTGTCGCTGTCCGGAGGGGTGGGGGCACTCGCCCTCGAGGCGTGGGGGGCAGCCGGCCTGCCCTACCTGGCCGCCGTCCTGATGCTGGCCGCCGCGGCGACGAACGCCACCCGCGCCGGGCGTGCCTGACCGGCGGCAGGTGCAAGATCCAGTCGCTTGACGGATTCGGGGGCGCCGCGGCTGCCTGGAACATCTGAGGATGCGAACCCGCATCGACACCCTGACCACCGCCGACGGCTCGTTCGACGCCTACATCTGGCTGCCCGCCGCCGGGACCGGCCCCGGGATCCTGCTCCTGCAGGAGATCTTCGGCGTGGGCCCGTACATCGAGAAGGTCGCGCGCGACCTGAGCGAGCTGGGCTATGTCGTCCTGGCCCCCGAGCTGTTCTGGCGGATCCGCCGGAACTGGCGGGGCGATCACTCCGAGCGGGGCGTGGCCGAGGCGCTCGACCTGTCGCGCGACTTCGACTTCGCCCAGGGAGTGGCCGATTCCGCACTCGCCCTCTCCCATCTGCGTACTCTGCCGGAGGTGCGGGGCGGGGTGGGCTCCGTGGGCTTCTGCCTGGGCGGCGGGCTCAACTACGCGCTGGCCGACACGATGGACGCGGTCGTCTCCTTCTACGGCTCCACCGTCCCGGCCGCCGCGGGCGACATGAGCACGATCAGCTCGCCGCTGCTGCTGGTGTTCGGCGGCAAGGACGAGTACATCCCGCGCGACCGCGTCGCCGTGGTGGAGGAGGCGGCCCGCGACCTGGCGAACGTGGAGGTGTACGTCGCCGAGGAGGCGGGGCACGCCTTCCACAATCACGAGGCGCCGATGTTCTACCATCCCGAAGCGGCCGCCGCCGTGTGGAGCCGGGCGGTCGGCTTTTTGGGCACCCACCTGCCCGTGATCGCGGACGGATCGTGATCCAGCACACGGGAGCGGCGCTGACCTTGGCCGCCATGCCCGCCGCGCCGCCCGCGCAACCATCGGCAGGTGACCTAGCCGCCGGTGGCACCCTCGGCGTGGACGCCGATGGCGACGGGCAGGCCGACGGCGATGACGATCGGCAGGGGAGGGAAGCCCCGGCCCGGCGTCATCGCGGGCCGTCGAAGTACAGCAGGAACATCATGCCCGCGATCCACAGGACCTGGATGACCAGCAGGACGGACAGAATGGCGAGGAGCACGACGCGCCACCTGGGCTCCTTCTCCTCGCCGGAGGAGTCCTTATGGTCGCGATCCGGTACGTGACGCACCCTCGTCCTCGTCATGCCGTCGGAGCCGTGAGCAGTGGTGACATGCACGCCAAGCTAGAGGCCGGGCGTGCGGCTACGAATCCGTCATGTGACCGGATCTCAGGCAAAAAGGCTCAGCGCAGGAGCGCGATGACCTCGCCCATCGCCTCCAGCCCGCCCTCGTGCACGGTGACGTAGCCGAAGCCGAGCCGTTCGCGGTTGAGCAGGATCTTGTCGGCGATCTGCCGGGCGGTGCCGACCATCAGGCTCGGCATCTCCGCCCGCTCCTCCACGCTCAGGCCGGGCGCGAAGTGGGCCAGCTTCTCCAGGGCCGCCCTGCGCTCGTTGGTGATGACGACGACCGGGACGGTGCTGTTGAACTCCACCTCCCGCCCGTCCAGCGCGGCCCTGACGAACTCGACCCGCTCGGTCAGATCCTTCAGCCCGGCGAAGACCGGCAGGCCGCTGCCGTCATGAGCGGAGGAGGCGGCGCCGTTGAAGCCGATGATGTCGGCCTCACGGGCGGCGAGTCGCAGCAGCCGGTCGCCCCGTCCGGCGATCATGATCGGTGGTCCGGGTCGCTGGGCCGGGCGCGGCTGGGACCCGGGGTCGGCGAAGATCTCGCGCAGGCGCGAGACCATCCGGCCCAGTGCCTGGACCCGCTCGCCGCCGGTGCCGAACGGCAGGCCGGCCGCCTCGAACTCCTGCCGGGCATGCCCGGCGCCGAGCCCCACCTCCAGCCGTCCGCCGGTGAACACGTCGGTGGTGGCGATGTCCCGCGCGGCCAGCGCGGGCCGGTAGAAGCCGGCGTTCAGCATGTACGTGCCCACCCGTACCCGCTCGGTCGCCTCGGCGGCCAGAACGAGGGCCGGGAAGGGCGACGGCATCCCCAGATGGTCGGCCACGGAGATCGTGTCGAAACCGAGCGTCTCGGCCTTTTTGCACTTCTCCACCCATTCGCGACGGGTGGCGGGCAGGTGCAGGGCGACTCCGAATCTCATCGTCATTACGCCTCCTTGGAGTCAGACTCCTGACACCATATCCCCAAACGAGGACTTGAAAGTCCCCATTTGGGGATATATCGTGAGCTGATGAGGCGGAAGACGGCGCGGCCCTGCCCCGGCGAATCTCGCCAAGCTCCTCGGCCCCTCACCACCCCATCCCACGATCACGAGAAAGGCCGGCCCCATGGTTGACCTCCCCAGCAGCCCGCTCGCCGCCGTCGACACCGAGTTCGAGAAGATGGCGCTGGAGACCGGCGGGTTCACCTTCGGCCTGCCGGGCACCAGCGTGCGGGAGAAGCTGCTGCAGGTAACGGCGCACGACATCTGCCGCGCCAGCTTCGGCCTGCCCTTCAAGATGCACGTCCTCGCGATGAGCATGCACGGCATCCCGTACGCGGACATGCTGGCGTTGATCAGGTTCGTGGCGCCGTACTCCGGCTATCCGTCGGCCGCGGGGGCGCTCGGCCGGGTGGCGGAGATCGCCGGCGAGCTCGGTCTCGACACCACTGCCGAGCCGTCCCGGGTGACGGACAGCTCGACGGGCGGCTCGGCGGGGGTCTCCTGGCCGGTGGCGGACTCGTGGATGGCCGGGTTCGTGGCCTCCCGTACCGGGCGGGCCTGGTCGGAGGAGCGGCTGAGCCCGCGCGAGCGCGCCTTCGTCGCGCTCACCGCGCACGTCACCCAACGAGCGCTCGGCGAGTCGTTCCGCCGGCACGTCGAGCTGGCCCTCAAGGTCGCCGGTGCGGACGACGTGCGTGACGCCGTCCGCTTCACCGCCGAGATGGGCGTCTTCGAGACGTGTGCCGCGCTGGAGGAGCTGGAGAAGATCCTGGCCACGTCCTGACCGCGGGCATCTCAGCCGATGCCGGTCAGGGCCCGACGCGTGCTTCTCGCCTGCCCTGTGAGATCCGATTTGCGCTTGTGCAGCGCGGCCACCTCACGCTGCACATGGTGCAGGTCAGCGGTGTCCGTGCGCATTTCCCGACCGGGGTTCGTACCAGTTCAGCCAGACAGCTGAAGACGCGGCCGGCGGCGTGCATGGCCGAGCGGATCCACTGCTGCACCCGCTGAGCGAAAGGCCGCAGGCCCGCCGGCCTCCGCCGATGAGCCCTTCGTCGTCGGAGGCCGCAGCGATGCGGGTCGTGGTCATTCGGGCTTGGCGAGCCGGCCGGTGCCCAGCCAGCCGGGGCCGGAGCCTTCCCTGGAGGGGTCGAACGCGGCGGGCACGGGGCGTCCGTACGCCGCGGCCACTTTGGAGATGTCCCGGACCTGCGACGTCCACCCGTGCCGTCTCAGCCACAGGCCCGGCTCGCCCTCAGGGCCGCCGAACCAGATGTTCGCCATCTCGGCGGAGATCGCCTGCCTGGCCGCCCGCAGCGCCGGACTGTCCGGAACGTGCTCGAAGGCCACGACGCTGCCGGGCGCGGACAGGCTCGTCACCCGGGCGAGCAGGCCGTCCGCGGCCTCGGGCGTCAGGGCGTACAGGATGCCCTCGATCAGCCAGGCCGTCGGGACACCGGGCACGAACCCGGCCTCGCGCAGCGCCAGCGGCCAGTCCAGCCGCAGGTCGGTCGCCACCTCCACCCGCTCGCACGCCGGCTCCGCGTCCTTCAGCACCGCGGACTTGAACGCCAGCACCTCGGCGACGTCGATCTCGAACACGCGGGTGTATTCCGGCCAGCTCAGCCGGTACGCGCGCGCGTCCATGCCGGCGGCCAGCAGCACCACCTGCTCGCAGCCGTCCGCCGCGGCCCGCAGCAGCTCCTCGTCGAAGTATCGGGTGCGTACCGCCACCTCTTCGCCCATGAGCGCGACGAAGCCTGCCCAGGCGGTGGGTGCCGTGTCCCAGTAGCCGTCGCCGCCGGCCGCCTGGACGAAGCGCTCGGCGTACGGGTCGCGGAAGAGCCGATCCGCACGGCTGTCCTCCATCGCGCGGATGGCGGCCACGCCGATGCTCGTTTCGGCGATGCCCGCGAGGGACGAAGGTGTGCTCATGCCTGCTCCTTGGATGTGATCGTTGTTCGGGGCCCGTCAGCCCAGCGCCGCCTCGACGCGGGCCCGCAGGCTGGACAGGCGGGCTATCGGTTCGTTGCTGAACACCAGGCGGACGTGGCGGGTGGCGACGGCTCCGCCCCAGGCGGTCATCGGTGTGGCGGCGACGCGGCCCCGTGCCAGGAGGCGATCCGACAGCTCCTGCGCCGTCAGGGACAGGGCCTCGGCGTCCAGCAGGCAGGACCAGCCGCCCGCGGCGGGCACCACGGGCAGCCCCGCCAGTTGCTCGATCACCACGTCGTGGCGCGCCTGGTATTCCGCGACCGCCTCCCGCACGCCGGCCCCTGACGGATCGCGTAGCGCGGCGGCGGCACCCAGCTGGGCGAAGCCGCTGGCTACCGTCGTGTTGTAGATGGTCGCCAGCCGGATCCGCTCCATGATGTCTGCGGGGCCGGCGATCCATCCGATCCGCCAGCCGATCATCCGGTATTCCTTGGACATCGACCCGATCACGATGGTCCGCTCGGCCAGCCCGTCCACTCGGCACGGGTTGATCCGCGGATGGCCGTCGAAGACGATGCGCTCCATCGCCGCGTCGTAGATGAGGTACGCCCCCGTCCTGGCGCACACCTCGGCAATCGTCTCCCAGTCATCCTGGTCGAAGACCATTCCGGACGGCATCGACGGGCTCATCAGCAGCAACGCCGCGGCCCGGTCCACCTCGACGAGCTCCTCCCGGTCGAGCCGCCAGTAGCCGCGTTCGACCCGCAGCGGGACCAGCGACGGGTGCGCCCCCGCCAGCCGTACCCGCTGGAGCAGGCCCGCATAGGTCGGGTCGGTGAGAAACACCGGATCTTCCGGCTCGGTGACCGACAGCAGCACGGGCATGACCGCCGAGGTGCCACCGGAGGTGATGACGATCTGCCGGTCCGGGTCGTAGCCGAGCCCTGTACGCGTCAACAGCTCGGCCGCCACCGCCTCGCGGAGCACGGGAAGCCCGGTGAGCGGCAGCCAGCTGTTGCCCTGCCGCTCCATCAGCGCCTGCGCGGTCGCCTGCACCGCCACCTCCGGCGGCGCGATGTCGGTGTCGAGGTTCTCCAGCCGCAGCACGTCCGGATCGTCCCCGGCCGCTGCGGCCACCTGATCCAGGCCGATCGGCTGAACAACGGCAAAGCGGGAGTTCGGACGCACGCAACCCTCACCTCGGCAGTCCACGACGCGGCGGCGAACCGACGACGGACGTCACCCGCCGGCCACCGTTCCTGATGTGTATCGACCTTAGAAGGCGGTCGTGGCGGCGTGCATCCGTCAGGTGACTGGTGGGCGGCGGCCTGCCGGGCGATGCTCGGCCCGGCAGACCGGTAGTGATCGATTCTCGCTATTCAGCCCCGGGCAGCGCGGGCACGGCGCTGGGCGCCGGCTCTCCGGCCGAGGCGGCCGCCGGCACCGGCAGGGCGTGCCCAGGGATGCTGATGTCGCCGGCCGGCAGCTTGCCGTCCACCAGGTAGTCGGCGCCGATCTGCTGCGCCGCGGGGTTGGTGGAGATGAACGGACCGGCGAAGACGGTGTGCTTGCCCGAGTCCAGCTCCGTGACGAGCACCGAGCTCGGCAGCGCCTGGTGCATCTTCACAGCGCCCTCGTACGGGGTGGCGGGGTCGTCGACCGAGTTGAACATGAGGATCGGCGGCAGGCCCGCACCGGTGGGCAGCACCCGCTGCTGGCTCGGCACCGACCAGCTCGCGCACGCCGCGCCGCTGGTCCACATGTTGAGGTAGGCGAACTGCGAGGTCTGAGCCGACCTACCGGCGTCGCGCTCGTACTCGATGGTCTCAGCGGGGAAGGGCGCGTCACGGCAGATGATGGCGTTGTAGGCGGCGTTGTAGTTCTCGTTGGCCGCGTCGGCGGAGGGCGCGGCGAAGGCGACCAGCATGCTGTCGTCATGGTTGACGACGTAGTCGCTGAGCGCCTGGGCCAGCGGGATCCACAACGACTCGCTCAGCGCCGAGCCGTAGGCGAGCGAGAGCAACTCACTGCCGCCGACCTCGCCGTGCGGGGTGGTGCGGAACTCGGTCAGGGTCGCGTTCCAGGCGGCGCGCGTCTGGTCGAGGGTGGTGCCGAGGTGGAAGACGTTGTCGTACTTGGCGACCCAGCTCAGCCAGGCGTCGTGGCGCTTCTGCATCTTCTCGTTCTGGGCGAGGGTCGCCTTGTACCACATGCGCTCGGGGGTCGGGTCGACGATGCCGTCGAGGATCATGCGGTCGACACGGCTGGGGAAGAGCGTGGCGTAGACGGCGCCGAGGTAGGTCCCGTAGGAGAACCCCAGATAGCTGATCTTGGATTCGCCGAGCTGGGCCCGGATCTGGTCCATGTCCTGGGCCACGTCGCGGGTGCCCATGTGGGCCAGCAGCGGGCCGGCGTTCTTGGCGCAGGCGGCGGAGAAGTCGTCCCAGTACTTCCAGAGCTTCAGCCGGTTGGCGCTCGCGTCCGGGTCGAGCTGCGGCCCCGCCCAATAGGACGGGTCGACGCAACTGATCGGCGAGCTGTGTGCGACACCGCGCGGGTCCAGGCCGATGACGTCGTAGGCGGCCAGCACCTTGGCAGGCAGCCGGGTGTTGCCGGAGGCGTCCGCCTGGGTCAGCCGGCCGATGTAGTCGGCTCCGCCCCGGCCCGGACCGCCCGGGTCCATGAGCATGACGCCGCGCCGCTTCGCCGGGTCGGTCGCCGCCGATTTGGAGATCAGCAGCGTCGTCGTGCCCGCGCCCGGATTGGCGTAGTCGATGGGCACCTTCACGTTGGCGCAGGTCAGATGGGGGTACGGCGTGGCAATGTCCGCCGGGCACGCCCCGAAGACGAGGGCGGACGACCCCTCGGACGTCGCCGCCTGCGCCACCGCCGTTCCGCTGGATGCCGCGACGACCAAGGCAGTCACGCCGAGAGAGATGAGCTTACGCATGGAGCCCCTTGCGTACGGATCAGAGTTGACGGCCTGAAGGTAGATCCCGGCGAGGCTCGGCACATCGGTCGCGCGACGGGCGATGCCCGGTTGACATCTGCCCCATCTGTTTGTGTGGATCAGTCGTCTGACTGGTCACGGCGACCCGGCGGCCGTCATCGTCGCCCGTTTCACCTCGCGGACGTGCCGGGCGTACGGTGCCGGCGCGACGGTGGCGCGGACGGTGGTCTGGTGGTGGCGCTCCACGTGGGGCTTTCTGGAGCCACCGTCCGGCTCGCCCCAGACGAGCACGACCTGCGTTCCAGGAGTCGCGTGCCGCTCGTCGAGCATGGCCAGCGAGAGCACGGCGCCCTCGTTGTTGCTGTAGCCGCAGTGGCTGGACAGTCCCGCCATCCCGCCTGCCTCGTCGCGGACCTCGTCGAACTGAGGGAAGCCGTAGAACGAGACCGGGAAGTCCAGCGACTTGAACCGGGGACCCGCCCCGAACTGCGAGGCCAGGATCCGCAGCACATCCTCCTCGTTCCAGACGAGGGTCACCTTCCTGCGGTGCGGCCAGGAGGCCAGGCTCTCGAGCGCCGGGCGGCCGATGAAGTCGTGGTCGAACTTGAGCAGGCGGTCATAACCCAGATCCCACGGGGTGACGTAGTAGTCCTCGATGTCGGCCGAGACGAAGCTGCCGCCGAGTTGCGCGTTGGCCTCCCAGCCGCTCGCCGGCAGCCACTGCCTGAAGTCCCTCAGCTCCTCGCCGGTGTAGATCCCGGCCAGCGGGTAGGCGATCCAGCCGCTCTCGAAGATGGTGCTGAAATACGACTGTGTGCCGCCCTGGACGATTCCGTACTTCTCGCCTGCCGCGAGAATGGCCGACCGTACGGTGCCGAGCTCCTCGTACGGGCCGGACAGCTCCACTCCCTGGTGGCCGGCCATTCCGTGGCGCAGGGCCAGGACCTCGGCTCCGCCGATCCGCACCCGCGCGGTCCTGAAGAACGGGATGTCCGGCACCGGCCCTTCGACGGCGTCGCCGAAGGTCTTTCCCGCATCCGGCCCGTCGAGCTGGAAACGGTAGAAGACACGCCTGCCCGCCGGGTTGTACGGAGTCGGCGCATCCCGCTCGATCGTGACGTCGTATCCGCCCGTCTCCGCCTGGTAGTGCACCCAGTTCAGCACCGCCATGCCGCTGACGAGCTCGAAGCTGTCGGCGCCGAGGCAGTACACGATGCAGTCGCCGACCACGTGCCCGCGGGGCGTGCACGCGACGAGCTGCTTGGCCCGGCCCGGGCCGAACCCGGCGAAGGTGTTGATGCCGACCCGCGTCAGCAGGCGCAGCGCGTCCGGGCCCTTCAGGAACAGCTCGGGCATGTGGTGGGACTGGTCGAACAGGATCACGCTCTCGCGCCAGGCCCGCTGCTCATCCCGCCAGTTGGAGAATTCCGGCGGGACGAACGCCGAGGTCAGGCTCGTACGCGCCCGGTAGTGCGGGGCGATGGTGTCGTTGTGGAAGTAATCCACCAGGTTCGGCGTCGCGTCGATCAGGTCCTGAAGGGACCGTCCTTCTCCCATGAAAGGGCCTCCTTGTTGACGTCAGAAGACGATCGTCTGGTTGTCGTGGCGGATCACCCGGTCCTGGCAGTGCCACAGCACGGCGCGGGAAAGGACCTGGCGTTCGATGTCGGCGCCGCGCCTGACGAGTTCGGCGACGGAATCACGGTGGGACACCCGGATCACGTCCTGTTCGATGATCGGCCCCTCGTCGAGGTCCTCGGTGACGTAGTGGGCGGTGGCTCCGACGAGTTTCACGCCGCGGTCCTTGGCCTTCTGGTACGGGCCCGCGCCCACGAACGCGGGCAGGAACGAGTGGTGGATGTTGATGATCGGCACGTTCACCTGCTCGATGAACGACCCGGACAGGATCTGCATGTATCTGGCCAGCACGATCAGGTCGGCGTTGCCCGCCAGCAGCCGGAGGAGCTCGGCCTCGGCGGCCCGCTTGTCGGCGCCCTGGGACGGCACGTGAAAGAAGGGAACGCCGAAGAACCGCACGTCGTCGGCGACATCCGGATGGTTCGAGATCACCATGGGGACGACGACCGGCAGCTCGCCCCGGCGCTGCCGCCACAGCAGGTCGAGCAGGCAATGGTCGGATTTGGACGCGAGAATGGCGACGCGCAGCGGGACCGAGAGATCGCGCAGCCGCCACCGCAGGCCCAGTTCGTCGCCGACCGTGCCGGCGAGGTCCTTCTCCAGCGCCGGCAGGGCGGCCGCGAGATCCTTCACGTGCACGACGGTCCTCTGGAAGAAGGCGCCCGCTTCCACGTCGTCGGTGTGCTGGTCCAGCGCGACGATGTTGGCGCCGTGCCGCGCCAGCATCCCGGCGACGGCGGCGACGATGCCGGGCCGGTCGTCGCCGTACACGATCAGGCTGGCGTGGTCATGGAGCATGGGCGCCCGGTTGTGCGTCATGGTGTCCTGGCCGACCTGTGCTCGTGCGCCCACCGGGCCGAGGCGGGCAGGTCGCCGAAGGTGTAGAGGTGCAGGCGGACATCGCCGTGCCGGGCGGGGTCGAGCTGGCCGCGCAGCCGCTCCACGAACCGTTCCGGTCCCGCGGTGGCCAGCAGGTTCGTCAGCGAGATCCCGTACTTGCGGACGATCCCCGCCGATGAGTTCACCCCGAAACGGCGGGCGTACCGGAGCAGCCGCTTGACCCCGACCGGCCCCGGCACGCCGACCCGTACGGGCGAGCGGATTCCCCGCGCGCGCAGCTCGCCCAGCCAGCGCACGACGGGCGCGGCGTCGAAACCGAACTGCGTGATCACGGTCATGCCCAGGTCCTGCTCCAGCAGGGCGCGATGTTTGTCCTCAAGGGCCCGCCACAACTCGGCGGGCGGAATGTGGGGATGCCCTTCCGGGTAACCGGCGACGCTGACCTGGCGGACGCCGGACCGGGCGAGCAGCCCCGTGCGGATGAGGGCCGGCGCGTCCTCGTAAGGGCCTGCGGGCCGGGCCGGGTCGCCGCCGACCACGCACACCTCCTCCGCCGCGCCGGCGTCGGCGAGGGCGGACAGATACCGCATCAGCTCCCGCTCGGAGGTCAGGCGCCGGGCCGACACATGGGGAACGGCACGAAAGCCGAGCCGGCGTATGACCCGTGCGGCGTGCACCCGCAGCGCGCTGTCCTCACCGGCGAGAAACGTCACGTTGACGCGGGTCCCTGCTGGGAGGAGTCCGGCCGCTTTCTCCAGTGCCCCGGCGTCCTTTGCGGTCATCTCCAGCGAGAAATCGCTCAGCAGGTCACCAGGACGCTCGCTGATTACGGGATCGCCATCCGCTTTCACCCGTCACACCTTTCCGATGAAGCCTCGCCTCAGGACGGAAGGTAGGGCGGTCGGCACGGTGTCAGGGCGAGATTCTGTATCGCAGAGCGGGGGTTCACGGCGGCCGGCTCGTGCGAACCTTCCCCACCTGCCCGGCGTGCCGTCCTTCGAGCGGACTTCTTCCACACCCGGACCGCCGAGATCGTCAGCAAGAGCATCCTGGCCCAGCGGCGCATGGCGGCCATGGGCGAAGTCCGGACGTTGCCCTTCGAGGAGCTGCCGTTCAAGCACGACGCGAATGTGTACGGGCTCCACAGCCTCCCGGTGACGTGGCGCCTTCCCGTCACGGTGCCGGCAGCCGGGGCGCTCCCGTCCAGGCGGGCGTGCGGGTGACGCAGGACACCATCAGCGCCGCCCGCCGCCCGATCGCCGGCACGAGCCCGGCCAGGGCGAACGCCGCCGTCCGCACCACGTGCACGGCCATGGTGTCGAGGCTGACCAGCCGCATCAGCCGGTCGGTGAAGCCGACGACCTGCCCGGCCGCGGCCATCCGGCGGCGCCGGTAGCCGGCCAGCATGGTGTCCGCGTCCGCGCCGCCGTGCACGGCGGCCAGCGTGGCGGCCAGGTCGCAGGCGTCCTGGATGCCGGTGTTCATGCCCATCCCGCCGGCGGGGCTGTGCACGTGCGCGGCGTCGCCGGCCAGGGCGACCAGGCCACGGCCGAAGTCGTCGGCGAGGCCGTGGTGCAGCAGGACGCCGGCGCTCTTGTGCACGGTCGTGACCGTGGCGTGCGGCAGCCCCCGGCGCCGCAGGTGCGCCTGCACCTCGGAGAGAGCGGGCGGTTGCGGGCGCCGGCCGCCGGGAGAGCGTACGGAGATGATCAGACGCCACCCGCCGCCGGGCATCGGAGCCATGAACAGCAGCCCGTGACGGCTGGGCGTGATGTGGGCCAGGGCGCGGTCAGGCCCGCCGGTCAGCTCCACGTCGGCGGTCAGGAACGCGGTGTCGTAGGTGTGCTGGGGGAAGCCGATGCCGAGTTGCTCGCGTACGGTGCTGTGCAGGCCGTCCGCGCCGGCGACGCATCGGGCGCGCACGGCGAACGGCCGGCCCTGCGCGTCCTTGCCGGTGACCTCGCAGCCGTCCCCGTCCTGGCGCACGCCGGTCACGCGGTGACCGGACAGGATGGCGTGCCCCTGCGCGGCGAGGCGGTCGCGCAGGACGGACTCCGTGACGGCCTGCGCAACGATGAGGAAGTACGGGAAGGCCGTGGGCACGGTGCCGAGCGGGATGTGCATGAGCGCGTGCCCGCGCACCGCGACGCGGAAGGTGCCGACCCTTGTGCCCCTTTCCAGCAGCTCCGCGGCGACGCCGAGCTCGTCGAGCACCTCCAGGGCGCCCGCGTGCACGACCAGTCCGCGCGACTCCTTGACAGGGCCGTCGCCGTCGTCGAGCAGGACGAACGGCACGCCCGCGCGGGCCAGGCCGAGTGCCGTGACCAGCCCGGCCGGCCCCGCGCCGACAATGCAGACAAAAGTCTCGTGAATGTTCATCGTGCCCGCCCTCCGTCGGCGGCGGCGAGCGCGCGCACTTCGCGCGCGGCGGTGGCGGCGTCGATCCGGGTGAGCCTGCCGTCCTCGACGACGGGTGTGCCGTTGACCAGCACCAGGGATGCGATGTCGCTGAGCCCGGTGAACAGCAGCGCTGCGAGGGGGTCGTGCGTGCCCGCCCGGTCGACGGTGGTCAGATCCCAGCAGGCGATGTCGGCGGCCTGTCCCACGGCCAGGGAGCCGAGATCGGGCCGGCCGAGGCAGGCGGCGGAGCCGCGGGTGGCCATCGCCAGCAGCTCCCTGACGGTGGGCCACTCCCCCGGGTCGGTGCGGTGGGCGCGGTGCGCGAGCGCGGCGACCCGCAGGTCGCCGAGCAGGTTGGCGCCGTCGTTGGTCATGGAGCCGGTGGTGCCGAAACCGAGCGTGACCCCGGCGTCGAGGTAGCGGCGCACGGGGGCCAGGCCCCAGCCGAGCTTGAGGTCCGCGACCGGGATATGGGCGACGCCGATCCCTGCCGCCGCGTACTCGGCGATCTCCTCCGGCGGCGGTGTGACCCCGTGGGCCACCCACAGCCGGTCGCCGGTGAAGCCGTGCTCGGTGAGAATGCGCCACGGCGAGGTGCCGAATCTGGCCCGGGCGAACCGGGTGTCCTCGTGGTGGTGCAGATGGGTGTGCAGCCGCACACCTGGATGCGCGGCGGCCAGGTCGGCGAAGGCGCGGAACATCTCCGGCACGTCGGCGACCACCCCGGAGGGGGCGAGCACGATGCGGGTCATCGCGTACGGCTCGGGGTCGTGGTGGGCCGCGATCAGTTTCTCGGCGTGCCGGATGACGGCGTCGACCGGTTCGGCGAAGACGTCGCCGACCATGCCGCCGCGGGCGCGGGAGAAGGTCACGCTGCCGCGGCCCGCGTGCAACCGCACGCCGACCTCGGCGGCGGCCTCGATGACGGCCTCGACGTACGGCTCCGGCTCCGCGCCCGGGAAGACGGTGTGCTGGTCGGCGACGGTGGTGACGCCACCGAGCACGGATTCGGCCAGGACTGCGCGGGCGGTGGCCCTCATGTCGGCGGCGCCGAACCGGCCTTCCCGCCAGCGCCGCAGCACCAGCTCGTCCTGCAGGCGCAGGAAGTCCGGCATGCCGGAGCGCTCCAGCGGCGGCAGGGTGCGCAGCGAGGCCTGGAACAGGTGCTGGTGGGCGTTGATGAGGCCGGGCAGGGCGAGCAGGCCGGTGCCGTCGATGACCCGGTCGGCGTCGCCGGCGTGCAGGTCGTGGCCGACGGCCGCGATGCGCGGCCCGTCGATGAGGATGTCCGCGTCGCTCAGTTCCTGGTCCTCGGTGTCGAACGTGGCCACGTACGCCAGCCTGCGGAGGAGGACTCTCATGATCACCCCAACTGTAAACAGTCGTTTGCAAACGATCGTATGCATACGGGTGGTGATATTGTCAATCGGCATGGAGGAAAAGGGCGGCGAGGGATGGGCGCCGGTCATGCGTTTCAGCGAGCGTTCGGCGCCGACGCGACGGGCGATCCTGGAGGCCGCACGGACCAGGTTCGCCAAGGACGGCTACGACCGGGCCACCATCCGCGCGATCGCCGCCGAGGCCGGGGTCAGCGCGGCCATGGTGGTGCGCTACTTCGGCAGCAAGGCCGACCTGTTCGCGCTGACCACCAGGGCGGGATTCCTGTCACTGGACCTGACCCACGTGCCCGCCCGCGAGATCGGGCGCCGGTTCGTCCGGGCGGCGCTCGAACCGTGGGAGCGCGGCGACGACGAGGCGATGGCCGCGCTGCACCGCTCCGCCATGACCCACGAGGATGCGGCGAAAGCCGTGCAGGGGCTGCTCACCCACCAGGTCCTGCCCGTGCTGAAGGCGGCCTTCCCCGACGATCCCGGCATCGAGGCGAAGGCCGCCCTGGTGCACGCGCAGGGGCTCGGCGTCATCGTCGGCCGCTACCTGCTGCGGCTGGAACCGCTGGCCTCCATGGACTTCGACGCTCTCGTCGCCTGTGTGGGCGACAGCGTGCAACGTTATCTGGACGCTTGAACTACGGCTCGCCCCGCAGCGGCACGCCCTTGCTCTCCAGCTCATCCAGCAGGGCCAGCCCCTCCTTGGCCCACTGGATCTCCATGCGCGCTTTGGCGATCTGGCCCCTGAAGGTCAGCTTGCGGAAGGCGACGATGGCCTCGTGCTCCTCCTGCGGCCGCTGGGCCAGGCGCTCGCGCAGCAGCGAGACCCGCCGGTTGTCCACGTCGTCCAGCACCTGCTTCCAGATCTGCAGGGCGCGGGTGTAGTGGTTGAGATGCTCCTGCATCTGGCGGCGGGCCGCCTCGTAGGTGGACTGCTCGAAATGAGCCGCCTTCAGCCGGTACACATCCCGCTCAGGCTGGTACGGCGTGAGCTCGCGGATCCACCGCTGGAACTCCTCCAGACCGGCCTCGTTGATGGAGTAGATGCGCTTCTTCGCGTGCTCGCCCCGGGGGACGATCTCCACGTCCACGAGGCCGTCGCGCTCCATCCGCCGCAGCTCCGGGTAGATCTGGCTGTGCGGCGCACTCCAGACATAGGCCACGCTGCCGTCGAAGTACTTGACCAGCTCATAGCCGGTCATCGGCTCGGCGGTCAGCATGGCGAGCAGCGCGTGACGAAGCGACATGAACATCCACTAATGAGTAACGTGACAGGTACGCATAACAGTATCAATGAAGGTACCTTGCGTCCTGGGTCGGCGGCGGCGTCATCCCGTTTGAATGGTGTGCCCGCTCATGCCCGCACGCTCCGGTAGCCGGCGAGGGGCGGCCTTCGCCGCGGCCGCCATGGCTCTCGCGGCGCTCGGCGTCTACCTGACAGTGTGGCCACCTGCGCCGCAGGGCCGAAGCGCGCGGCGCGAGCCACCGCGGTGAGCACCCCGGTCCCGTCCAGAGCGGGCCCGCTGCCGTTCGACGTCTACTCCTACCTGCCGATGCCCGAGGAGCAACGCGCCGCCCCGGAGCCGCCGGCGAGCTGAAGCGGATCAGGAGAGCGCCAGGCACTCCGTCGTCTTCGTCGTCGCCATGACCCGCCGGCCGACCAGCAGGCGCGGTGAGGAGCGGCTGACACCGGAGCTGGCAGTCATGGTGGACCGGTCCGGCGCGGACTGGCGCACTCTCGATGTCCAGCCGGCCACCCAAGGGCAGGGCGGGGACTGCCCGTCCCGGAGTCCGCACCGCCGGATCCGTGCCACAAGCAGGGCGGATGAGCCGACGCGGCCCCCCTTGCGGCGGTGCGGCCGCCGCCGGTCGGGACGAGCAGTGCCACCGGCGGTGAGGCCGCCTCATCGGGGTGAGCAGCGTGTCAGCCGAGGTCTCCGGTGAGGTGGCGCTGCACGACAGCGCCTGGACAGCGACCAGTCGCTCGCGGTCGAGCGAGGCGAGTGGCTGCACGCGCAGGACGTACCTGGCCGTGGCCAGCCCCAGCAGGTGGGCGCCCGTCAGGTTGGCCCGCAGCTCGGCGTGATCGGCCCCGATGGCGCGGGCCAGGGGCAGCATCACCTCCTCGGACATGAACGCCGCCACCATCGCCGACGCACTCGGCGACGCCGACGCCCCACGCGCCACCGCCAGCAGCCGTGCCCCCGTGTCCGGTGATTCCCACAGCTCGAGGTATCGGCGCAGCAGCCGCTTGCCCAGCGTCCCGGTCTCCCCCTCGAACACCAGGGCCAGCAGGGACCGGGTCGGTGGATCGACCCGCAGGGCGGCATCGAACAGCCCGTCCTTGTTGCCGTAGAACTGCAGGATCAGCGCCGGATCGACGCCGGCCACGGCGGGCGACGCCCCGGATGGTGGTCGTCGTGTAGCCGCGCTCGGCGAAACTCTCCTGCGCTGCTCGCACGATGGCCTCGCGGGTCCCCGACGCCCCTGGACGGCGTCCGGGACCTCGTCTCTGGCGGGTCTCACTCACTCCTGCAAAATAACTCATCGATGTTGAATTCGAGGACGCGGACAAGTGCCCTGCCCGGCCGGACGAGCAAGCACTAGTCGATGTACCAGTAGCCCATGTCGCCTGGTGCGACATACACCTCGAGGCGATCCCACTCATGCACGAACAGGCGGCCCGCGTCGGTACCACTGACGATACTGTTCTTCGCCCCGGAGTCAGCGATCCTCCAGTGCCTGCTCGTCCAGTCTTCGCAAGTGCCCGAGGTGACCGGCGATGTCGCGATCAAACACCTCCCGGTCCACCTGTTCTTGAGTAGCCGGTGATCGCCGTTCCACGAGCTGTCGATCCAGTGCCACTGCTGGGCCTGGCTGTCATCTTCGCAGACCCAGGTGATGACCTTGCCGCTCTCGTAGGTGCTCAGACAGCCGCCGGTGGAGGCGTTCCGAAATGACCAGTAGATCACCGCGGTAGCTGTCTCGGCTGTGCGAGGGACGGCCTGGGCCGGTTGCGCCGGAAGAAGACCGCACACAAGTGCTCCGGCTGCCATGACGCTGTTCGCGATCTTCCGCACTGGGATCCCTTCATGAACTCTGTCTACGCATCCCGGCGGACAGTCCCCTGTAACCACATCTCGGCTTGCAGAAAACCCTTGAGAGAATAGATCGAGGCGACATCAGCCGAATCAGTCGCACGACCGGTCTGACGCGCCCTGGTGTCGCAACGCGCCTTCTACGGGCGTGCCGTGCAAGGTGGGTGAGCGGTCAACCACGCCAGGTCGCGTAGATATGGTCCGCCCAGGCCAGCCGATGGTCTCCGACTTCCGCGGCCATGACGGCACTCAGCCGTTCCAGGGACAATGCCGCTTCCTCGGCGGTCATGCCGGTGAACCGGAGTAACGCGTAGGCGAACATCCCGGTCCGGTGGATCCCCGCGGAGCAGTGGACCAGCACGTGCCCGCCATCGCGCAACAGGGAACTCACCTGCATGAAGGCGATCCCCAGCCGTTGATCGCCGGCAGGCGGCGGAGGGGCCGCGCTGGGAAGGGGGATCCATATCCATGGCAGGCCGAGCGCCCTGACGGCAGAGCCGAGTCGCAGGGCACCTTCGTGCCGGGACAGCAGCGTCACCACGTGCGTCACGCCCAGCGATGCGATGGCCGGCAGCGCCCTCAGTTGCGGCCGTCTCGTCACGGAGAGCGTTCCGCTGCCCACGGAAATCTGATCGACAGAGGGTCGGGGTGGCACGAATGGGGATGCTATCGGCGAGCCCGCCGATAGCATCTGCAGGTTTGTCGGCCGGCCGTTTGGACGGCTGGCCGCATCAGCGGGCCCTCGCGTAACCGGTCATGCGACAGATTCGTCCCGTGCCTGAGTGGACATAACGTGCGGGAGCATGATCGAGCGGGATCTCGGGCATCTGGACATCGACAGGCTCCTGAAGAACGCCGACGCGCAGATGGCGCGCTCGGCCGACCTCGGCACCGCCATGGCCGGGCTCGTGGGCCGGGCCGAGGACGAACTGGTGACGGTCACCTACGCCGGCACCGGGCTCGATGACCTCCGGCTGCACCCTAAGGCGATGCTGCTCACCTCCGCCGAACTGGCCGAGCGCGTCAAACGTGCCATCGAACAGGCCGCGACGGACCTGCGGCGGCAGACGACCGAGAAGATGGAGGAGGTCTTCGGCGAGGAGAACCCGCTGCGCCCTGACCTTGACCCGGAACCGGCTGCGGAACAGGCGCGTCTGTTGCGGGCGGCACAAGATCGCATGTTCGGGGACCCCGCGGGAGAGATCCATCGGATGGTGCAGCGCCTCGAGTACTGAGGCCGCTCCCGACGACGACGCCGGCAACGTTCGGCATTCCGGAGCAGTGAGATGGAAAGCTATCAGGGGGATCTGCAGCTCTTCATGGGGGCTGTCGTGACCATCACGTCCCTATCAGGCGTGATTCCGTACGTGCTGCCGATCGCCGGCCTCATGTCGACGCTGATCGCTGACCCCGCAGAGCAGCATCGGGCAGCCGAGCAGTGGCTCGACGAAACCCCGACCGGCATCGGCCCCGAGTACGGCCCGTCGGCACCGTCGGCACCGGCCGTGCACACGGAGGGCGTCAGCGACCTGACCTACGTGCGCAACGAGCTGAAGCGACTCAGCAGCCAGATCGGCGAGTCCGAGGATTGGCAAGGACGCGCCTACACCTCGTTCCTCGACAAGGTCGCGGAGTTCGACGGCCACCTGCAGACGCTGGAGAACAACAGGATCGGCTGCGGGAACACCCTCAAATGCTCCGCGACGGCCTTCCACGCACTGACGATGATCTGCGTCGCCCTCGCCGGAATTCTGGTAGCGCTGGCGGCGTACGTGATCGTTGTGCGGCCCACGCCGGCCGGTCCGGCGGCCGAGGCCCAGGCGATCAGCCTCGTGGGAAAAATGCACGTGTCGTTGTCCAACGTAATCAGAAACCACTGGAAACTGGTGCTGAAGGTCGGCCTCATCCTGTCGGGCGCGGGTGTGACGCTCAACCAGCTCACCCGAGACCTGCCGCTGGTGAAGCCGGTATCGGCCGCCAAGCCCGACCTGCTCGAGGCCCGCGCCATCTGGGACCCCGCACAGGCGGACATCGTCGACGATCCGCAAGCCGCCTTCGACCCCAGCGCGATCAAGTCGCCGAGCCCTCTGCCCGAGCTCGGCTGGTAGGACTCGCGAGGCCATCACCATCACCTGCGCCACCGGGCTCTTCGCCAGGCCGCCGGACGCACCGGTCGCCCGGACCGCACGCCGCAGGCCCTTGCCCGCACCTCAAAGGGGTGCCGGGGCGCGAAAGGCAGTCCGGTACGGGTCATCAGCGCCGCCGCGGTCGCCAGTAGGGGCAGGCCCGCCACCACGGCGATCACGAAGGGCCCCAGCATGGCGATGGTGGCGGGATCCCCCGCCCCACGGGTCGTCATCGCCGGCTCAGCGCCACACCTGTCACCACGCCCGCGGCCAGCTCCGCCAGCGTGCCAAGCCCCGAGATGCAGAAGGCCTGACCGGCCACGATCATCCGTAACGTCTCGCGCGCGGCGCCGATGCCCATCATCGTCGAGCACTCATGAGGCCTGCGGGGCTGGAATGCGGAGGATTCCCGGCACGCCGCTTCTTCCTTGCTAGCGGGACAACCATTGGGCGAGCGCCGTGCTGATCTGCTCTCCGCTCGGGAAGGTCCCCGTCCAGGCGGTATAGCCGTCGGGCCGTACCAGGATGGTGGTGGCCTTGCCCAGCAGCAGCGGGCGGGAGGAGCGCAGGACGCGCAGCCGGTCGGGCCAGGGATCGTCGCCGGGCGGGAGGCTCTGCGTGGTGTCGAGGAGGACGAAGCGGCCGTCGCCGAGCTGCTCGTAGAGGCGGCTCGCCCTGTCGTCCAGGGTGAGCGCCAGGTCGGGGACGCGGGTGCCGGCGAGCGGCGTTGCGGTGGCCGGGCCGGGGGTGGGGTAGGTGACGGCCATGCCGGCGAACATCAGCCGGAGCCGTTCGGAGACCCGCGGATGGTTGACGATCTTCGGGAAGAGGTAGGGGCGGACCGCCCGGACGGCCGGCGGTGCTTCGGCGACGCGGCGCAGCGTGTCGGTCAGGCGCAGAACCTGGCGGCCGACCGGGTGGCGTTCGGGCTGATAGGTGTCCAGCAGCCAGGACGGCGCCCATCCCCGGTCGGCGGCGGCCAGTTTCCAGGACAGGTTGGCGGCGTCCTGGATGCCGGTGCTCATCCCCATGGCGCCGAGCGGTGAGTGCACGTGGGCGGCATCCCCGGCCAGGAAGACCCGGCCGACGCGGTAGTCGCTGGCCTGGCGGCGCTCGCTCAGGAACCGGGTGGACCAGCGCATCTCGGCCACGCCGAGGTCGCGGCCGGTGATCCGCAGCATCGCGTCGCGGACCTCCTCGATGGCCACCGGCCGCTCGATGGGGATGCCCTGGCCGGTGCGGTCCCAGATCGTCGCGCGGTACCAGCCGCCGCCGTAGGGGGGCAGGAGCACGACGCCGTCGTCGCCCATGAACGGGTTGACCGCCAGCGGCAGGTCGGCTTCGAGCCGGACATCGGCGAGCAGGATGCGGGTGTCGTAGGCGCGCCCGCTGAACCCCACCCCCAGCAGCCGCCGCACCGCGCTGTGCGCCCCGTCACACCCCACCACGTAGCCGGCCCGCTCGGTACGGCCGCCGGCAAGGGTGAGCGTCACCCCGGCACCGTCCTGCGCCAGACCGGTGACCTCCGCGCCCCGGACGATCTCCACACCGAGCCCGCGGGCCCGCTCCGCCAGCGCCGCCTCGGTGCGGGCCTGACCCAGGATGATCAGATAGGGGAAACGGCTGTCCGGGTGACGCACGTTGAAGACGACCCCGTCCCCCTTCACACCTTTGACGTGCGGTCGTACCTCATCGACTTTGAGACCTTCGGCCGCCAGCTTGTCGGCCAGGCCACGCATGTCGAGCAACTCCAGAGTGCGAGCGTGGATGGCGAAGGCCCTGGTCAGATTGGACTCCTCTGCCCGGCGCTCAAGGACCTTGACCGGAATGCCGGCGGCGGCCAGGTCTCCGGCCAGCATCAGCCCGGTGGGACCGGCCCCCACGACGATGACGCTCACAACGCCTCCATGAGATACTCAGAGTTCCGGTACTACAAGTACCGGTTGTTAAATCGGTACTCTCAGTACCGGATAGTTGTCAATGGGCGTGGGGGTGACCGATGCCGGCCAATCGCGGAGGACGCAGGCCCGATCCCGAGGTCGACGAGGCCATCAGGCAGGCCATGGCCGAGCTGCTCTTCGAGCGCGGCCTGGACATGACGTTCGACGATGTGGCGGCACGTGCCGGGGTGGGGCGCACCACGGTGTTCCGCCGCTTCCCGACGAAACGCGAGCTGCTGGTCGAGGCGTTCTCCCAGGTCAGCCTCAAACGCTTTCATCTGCCTGACACCGGCTCCGTCCGCGACGACCTGTGCGAGCTGCTGACGGTCATCATGCGGGAGTTCGGCAGGCCGGAGCTGCGCATGCTGCTCAGGCAGGGACTGGGCGAGGCCTGCCGCGATCCGGACTTCACCGGGTTGTTCCGCGACGTCATGAAGCGCCGCCTGGAGCTGATCTCCTCGCTGGTGGAGCGGGGGATCGAACGCGGCACGTTCCCGCCGGGCACCGACGCCAGGCTGATCGCGGACCTGATCTCGGGAGTCATCTCCATCCGCGTCGCCGACGGCAGCCCCCTGCCCGGCGCCGAAGAGATCTCCGCCCTGGTCGACGGCCTGCTCTACGGCTTCGCCACCTCACAGGGCTCGGGAGGCGATTTCCGGTCGGGTGACTGATTCGGCACGCCGCCTCCGGCCTCTATCGTGAGAAGCCGATGGGCCGCGTCGATGCCGGTGTACGGGCCGGGCACCGGCGACTCCCTCGCCTTCCCCATCACGATGGGAGCGTGACGTGCGTCTTCCGCCTGCCGGAGTGTTCGACCGGACCAGCACGACGAAGGTGCCGGCTCGTACACCGGCGCTCATGAGCGGAACGATCGCGCGGCCCGTCGTGACGGGCCAGGCTCGGGAATGAAGGTGCCCTCATGGGAAAAACACCGCCCATGTACCCCACCAACGCCCTCGATCGCGGCCTCCGGCTGATCCAGCTCGTCCGCGACGAAGGCGGCATCCGCGTGAAGGAGGCGGCGCGGGAGCTGGGCATCGCCACCTCCAGCGCGCACCGGCTGCTCCAGGCGCTGGTGTACCGCGACTTCCTGGTCCAGGACGAGACGCACGCCTACGTCCCCGGGCCCGCCATGTCCGCCGGGGCGGCCGGCCTGAGCTGGAGCCGCGACCTGCGCCGGATCGCCACGCCGCACATGATCCGGCTCAGCCGGCGCGTCGGCAACTCGATCAACCTGGCCGTCCACGCCCAGCACGACATCCGCGTCCTGTCCAGCGCGACCGTGCCCGGCGGCACCCACGACTGGCGGGGATCCATCCTGCCCGCGCACAGGACCGCGGGAGGCAAGGCGATCCTGTCGGCTCTCCCTGACCCGGCGCTCGAACGGCTGTACCTCGGCGTGGATCACAGCGCGGGCGTCTCGACGGCGGAGTTCGACCGGCTCATGAACGGCGTCACCTGGACGAGAAGCACCGGCTGGTCCATCTCCAAGGGCGAGTGCGAAAAGACGATCACCGCCGTCGGCACCCCCATCCAGCACCGCTCCGGCCGCACGCTCGGCGCCATGACCATCACCACGCACGGCCCCGCGAGCCTGGTGGGGCCTGGCCTGGACAGGACGCTCCGGCACCTGCAGCACGCCCGCGCCCGCATCGAGGCGGACCTCGATGAACTTCTGGGATCGGCCGTATCCGTCACGTGACTGGTCTCCGGAATCAGGGGCGCATCCGATGGACCAGGGGTGTGGCCGTCTGCATCATTGCTTCCACGTCCGAAGCCAAATGATCTTCGACGCCGAATCCGGAAGGCACCCACATGATCCTCTCCACGACGGTCCGCGCTCTGACACTGGGCATCACGACGGCCATCCTGGCCCTGGCCGTCGCGGCGTGCGGCAGTGGTGATGCCGCTGGTGACGCCGGCGGTACCGGCGCGCCTGACAAGGCCGGGCTCGTGGGCAAGCTGACCGCCGACGAGAACTTCAAGGGGCTGCCGGGGGACCTGACCGACTGCATGGCAGAGGTCGCGCTCAAGTTCGGCGACCAGGACGACCTGCAGTCCTACATGGCGGGGAAGATCACGCTGGAGCAGGTCAAGGGCTTGGGCAAGGATGACAAGGCGGCCGAGGCCGAAGCAGAGAAGTGCACGAACCTCGGGGGCTGAGCCGCCGGGCTTGCCTCACCCTCCGCTACCAGGACGCCCTCTCACCGCCGGGGTGACGCGCTCGGGTGAAGGGAAGCTGCGGCGATAGGCGGCGGGCGAGATGCCGACGATCGTCCGGAAGTGTTGCCGGAAGGACGACGGGCCGCCAAAGCCGCTCCTGTCGCCTACCTGGTCGATCGTCAGGTCGGTGGTCTCCAGCAGGCGGCGGGCGCGCTCCACCCGCTGCCTGGTCAGCCACTGCCCGGCGGTCATGCCGACCTCCTGCCGGAAGCGGCGGGTGAAGGTGCGCACGCTCGTTCGCGCATGGGCGGCGAGCTGGGCCAGGGTCAGGGGCTGTTCGAGCTGCTCCAGCGCCCAGGCCCGGGTGCCGGCGGTGGTGGCCTGCGCCGCTTCGGGGATGGGCCGCTCGATGTACTGCGCCTGCCCGCCGTCCCGCCAGGGCGGCACGACGCAGCCGCGGGCCGCGCGGTTGGCGGCCTCGCTGCCGTGGTCCAGCCGGACCAGGTGCAGGCACAGGTCCACCCCTGCGGCGGCGCCCGCGGAGGTGAGCACGTCGCCGTCATCGACGAACAGCACACTCGGATCAACCCTGACCTGGGGGAACGTCCGCTGGAAGGCCTCCGCCTCGCGCCAGTGCGTGGTCGCCGGACGGCCGTCCAGCAGACCGGCGGCGGCCAGCACGTACGCGCCCGTGCAGATCGACACGATGCGGCCGCCCGGCCGGATGCGCGACAGCGCCCCGGCCACGGGCTCAGGCAATCGGCCGTGCTCGCGCACCGGCCCCAGAGCGGTGAACGGAGGGATCACCATGGTGTCGGCGCCGTCGAGGGCTCCGGCGTCATACGCGGCGCCGATCGCGAAGCCCTCGCTGCTGACCACAGGCTTTCCGTCCACCGTGCAAACGATCACCTCGTAGAGCGGCTCCCCGCTCGCCCCCGTGGCCTCGCCGAAGATGCGGGACGCAATGCCCAACTCGAACGGGATGACGCCGTCGAGCGCGAGAACGACCACACGATGCATGGCCAGATCCTGGCACAAAGTGACCTTCCGGCCAATGGTGGTCGCTCCCCTCCGGCGGCAGGCTGGCGGCGTCCTGCACACCGAGAGGGGCACATCGAACATGAACGACACGACCGCGCGGATGCGGGCCATCGTCGTGGCCGCCTGGGGAGGCGCGGAAGGCCTGCGCGAGACCGAGCTTCCCCGGCCAGCGCCGGGGCCCGGCGAGATCCTGGTGCGGGTGCACGCGGCCGGAGTCAACGCGACCGACTGGAAACAGCGCACCAGTGGCGGCCTCGGCTTGTGGGCCGACCCGCCCATCGTCGGATGGGACGCCTCCGGGACGGTCGAGGCCACAGGCCTGGGCGTGACGCTGTTCCGGGAGGGCGACGAGGTCTTCGGCATGCCCCGCTTCCCGCACCAGGCCGGGGCGTACGCCGAGTACGTGGCGGCTCCCGCACGGCACTTCGCCCGCAAACCACCGCAGATCGACCACATCCACGCGGCGGCCCTGCCTCTCGTCTCGCTGACGGCCTGGCAGGCCCTCTTCGACACCGCACAGCTCAAGCCGGGACAGCGGGTTCTGAGCCACGCCGCCGCCGGCGGTTTCGGGCACATCGCCGTCCAGATCGCCAAGACACACGGCGCCCACGTCGTCGCCACCGCACGCCGGCACAAGCATGCGTTCCTGCGCGGACTCGGCGCCGATCACCTCATCGACTACACCATCACGGACTTCACCACCGCCGTCCGGGACGTGGACATCGTGCTCGACCCCGTCGGCGGCGACTACGGACCCCGGTCCCTGGACGTGCTGCGCAAGGGGGGAACACTGGTCTCGCTCGCCTCACCGGCCGACGACGCACTGAAACCGCACGCCACGGCCCTCGGCCTGCATGCCGGTTTCATGCTGGTCGAGCCCGACAACGCCGCCCTGGCCGCCGTCGCGGACCTGGCCGCCACGGGACGGCTGCACGCCGCGGTCGAGCGCGTCTTCCCCTTGTCGGAGGCGGCCACCGCGCACCGACTGGGCGAGACCGGCCGCACCACCGGCAAGATCGTGCTGCGGGTCCGGGAATGACCCGCCCGGCGAGACCCCACCGGAGCAGGCGAGGACGAGCCTTGAGGAGTTCTCCCATGCCACGGCGATCCGCACGCGCGGCATCCAGAGAAGAACCCCTTGGCGAATCCGGCCCCATCAGGTGACATCGCCCAGCACGCTCCTGACCCTAGCCGAGATGACCACGGTGACCTGGGAGGTTACCGCCATGTTCGTGACCGACACGAAAGTGCCTCCTTACGCCCTGCGTGAAGACCCGCGCATACTCCACCTGTCCGCGCGGGATCAACACAAAGGAGTGTCCCCAGATGATTCTCGTCACCGGTGTTTCCGGAGCTCTCGGCGGCCTGGTCCTGGACGGCCTGTCCGCCGCCGGCGGGATGGAGGTGGTGGCCGGCACCAGCTCCGCCACCCGTACGGCGGCGCGCCGCGTCGACTTCGACGACCCGGCGACCCTGGCCGGCGGGTTCGCCGGGGTGGACGTGCTGGTGTTCGTCTCGGCCGGGTACGCCGAGGACGACGTGGTGCTCGCCCGCCACGGGGCCGTGGTCGCGGCGGCGGCAGCGGCGGGCATCCGGCACGTGATCTACACCAGCCTGGCGGGCTCGGGCGACTTGATGACCCTCGCGTTGTCACATCGCTGGACCGAGGCCCGCCTGGCCGCCGCCCCGTTCGACGTGACCGTCCTGCGCAACGGCTTCTACGCCGACGTGCCGGTCGGCCTGGCCGCGGCGGGAGCGGGATCCGCCGCGGCCACGGGGGTCTTCGCGGCGGCGTTCGGCAACGGCAGGGTGTCGGTGGTGGCCAAGGAGGACCTCGCGGACGTCGCCGTACGCGTGGCGGCCGAGACCCAGCACGACCTCGACGCGGGCGGGCGCAGCCGGCACGCGGGCAAGGTCTACGAGCTCGAGGGTGTCACCGCGATCGGCGGCCACGACATCGCCGGGGTGCTGAGCACGGCGCTGGGCCGTACGGTCGAATACCGGCCCGTCTCCCTGGAGGAGACCCGCAAGGCGCTGGAGGGCAGCGGCCTGGAGCCCTACCAGATCGCGCACTCGATGTCATTGTTCGCCAACGCCGGCGCGGGCGTCCTCGAAGCCCGCGGCACCGATCTGACCAGCCTGCTCACCACGAAGCCCCGGCCCGTCCACGACCTCATCGTCAAGGCCGTCGAAGCGGGCGGCTACCGCTCCCGCTCGGTGGATGCCCGCTCCGCCGGAAACGGGGACTGACGCCCGAGCACCGTCCGTGCGGGCGAAGGCGGGTCAGGGCGTCGACGGCCAGCTCCGCGCCCGCGCCGAGCTGGTCGAGCGCCCTCGGGCCGGGCGCGGTCCGGTCGTGCCGCCGCTCCGTGCCGGGCGGCTGGTTCCGGCATGGCGCCGGCCGCTGAGGGCGCAGCATCAGGTGCCCGGCGTACCCCTTTGATCCGGCCCCAGAACGTACGCACGGCCGCCCTTCGCAGGGCCAGTCACATGACAGATGTGCGCCGGCAGCCGGGCGATTACTCTCCGATTGCCCTGTCAGGCCCTGATCGGAGCGCTCTCATCGCCAGGGTGCCCGCGCGGGCTTCCTGCCGACGATCGGACGCCACGTGCTCGCCGACCCCCGCACGACCCTGTCCGCGCAGCGCCGCGCCACGACCCTCGCTGACCATCGCGCCTTCATCGCCTGCCGGCCCTGGCCGCCGCGCCGCGGCTGGTGACGATGCCCGGCTACCGTCCAGCACACCCTCGGCCTGGCCGCCGCCATCCTGCTCCACGCCGTGCAGCGCCGCCGATCACCCCGGTCGCCTGGCTGGCCGCCGGGCCCTCCACGACGTACCATACCGTATGGTATGGTCTCGTTGGATTGTCCGTCGTCCCGTGATCCGAGGAGAGATATGTACGCCTTGTCCGGCCCCCTCTGGTACGCCCTGCCCGACCCCATCTGGCCGGTCGCCGTCCTGGCCTTCATCCAGGCCGGCGACGCCGTCATGTGCATCAAGCCCATGCCGTTCATCGCCCAGTGCTTCGAGGACGTGAACTGGCCGCGGCGTTACTGGTGGATGATGCCGCCGCTGAAGTTCGCCGCCGCGGCCGGCCTGATCATCGGCATCTGGCTGCCGTACCTCGCCGCCCTCACCTGCGCCGCGCTCGTGCTGTACTTCATCGTCGCCATTTCGATGCACATCATGGCCCGCGACTTCGGCCGCAATCTCTTCCTCAATGCGACCGGCATGCTCCTGATCTGCATCGCGACCGGCGTCTACAGCTTCCTGCCATGAGGCCGGCCCGCGCCCGTGCACACCCGGGCCGGCCCGGCGCCTGTGCTACGTTCGCCCGATGAGCACGGCACGTGACCGGTGGCTGGACGAAGGGTTGAAGGTCCTCGCGGAAGAGGGCGCGGCAGGGGTCCGCATCGACCGGATCGCCGCCCGGCTGAAGCTGTCGAAGGGCTCGTTCCACCACCACTTCGACGGCGCCGAGGGATACAAGCAGGCGCTTCTCGCGCACGTCGAGCGCCTGTCGCTCGAAACGCTCGACCGTGCCATCGCCGAGGCCGCCGGATCGACGGACGCCCGCGCCGTGCTCGCGCACCTGACGCGGCTCGTCCGCCCCGACGGCACCGGCCTCTACCGGCCCGAGCTCGAGATCGCCCTGCGGGCCTGGGCCACCTGGGACGCCGACGTACGCGCCGTGCAGACCCGCCTCGACGAGGCCCGGCTGGCCGCGCTGCAGCAGGTGTGGCGACCGGCCGTGGACAGCGACGAGGCGGCCAGGACCGCGGCCCTGCTGCCCTACCTGCTCGCGGTGGGCGCCACCGTCGTCTTCCCGCCCATCGACGCCGACCGGCTGCGCGGCCTCTACGAACTGCTGCTACCGCTCGTCCCGGACACCTCAGCGTAGACAGGCGGGCCGAGGCCGGCGCGGATCCGTACGGTGACCGGTCCTGCGCTCGGGCCCAAGGTCAGCGGGTCAGCAGCGCGCGCCCGGCCGATCCCTTCCTCCTGGTCCTACCGGCCCGGCCGGAACGCCAGCCACCTGCGCGAGGACGGAAGCCAGACCAGGACGAGCATGCAGGCCGCACAGCCCGCGGCCGCGAACGACAGAACCGACCGGAGCACGACGACGCTCGCGCCGGCGTCGTACACCCACAAGGCGATGACCGGCAGCGTGACGAGGGTGAGCGCCACGTGCGCCCCGCGCTGCCGGGTGGCCAGCAGCAGAGTCACCGCCAGCACGAGCAGCCCGGCGCTGGCGGTGACGTGGCCGCGCATGACGAGCTCGGTGTGGACCTCGGCCCGACGCAACTCGGCCACCAACGGCTCATACGCCAAATCGGCGGGTACCTGGCCCGGCCCGCCGATGATGGTGCCGGCCAGAGCGGCCACACCGGACAAGGCGGCCAGGGCTGCCAGGAGCCCGCTCGCGAGCATGGTCACCGGCTGCGCCGATTCCATCCGGTGCCTGGAGTGCGCCTGCCGCGCCGGGTCCGTCCGCTGCCTGAAGTACGCCGGTCTCGCCGGCGCCGCGAAGCGATGAGTGGCCATCAAAGGGTCTCCTTCGAGCACATAAGGGTTCACGGCAAGCCTGGCACCGGTGCCCGGGCGATCGAATCTGCCGCGCGACTGGCCCGCGCGATCTGCGCCCATTGCCTCTTGACGCGCCGGTCAGTAGGTGCTTTTTTAGGTAAAGTCATACCTAAACTGATAAGCAGGTGCCCCGCGATGACAGAGTCCCGACCAGCCCACGGCAAAGCGATCAGCATCGAGGAGTACCGCGAGCTGCTCCCGAACATGCGCTCGGTGACGGAGTCCAACGAGGTGGCCTCCGTTCTCACCGCCGACGACTACTTCAAGGTCGTCAACAAGCCGGACACCCGCCCGGCCTTCTGGAAGTTCGCAGACGTCCGCGCCACCCTCGACCGGCTCGCCGAGGAGCCGCTGCGCGAGGCCGAGCGGCGCTTCTGCACGACGGTGAACGCCGACACCGGCGAGCTCGTCGGCGCGACGCCCTTCATCTTCATCGGCTGGCAGCTCATCCACCCCGGTGAAGAGGTCCCGCCGCACCGGCACAACTCGGTCGCGATCTACCACATCCTGGAGGGCAGCGGCTACACCGCCGTCCAGGAGGCCGGTTCGACGTGGGCGAAGTACCACTGGGAGAAGGGCGACACGCTGGCCTGTCCCGCCTGGGCGTACCACGCGCACTACGCCGAGGGCGAGGCCGACACCCTCATGTACGTCGTCCAGGACATGCCGATGATGGCCGTCAGCCGCACCCTGTTCTGGGAGGAGCCGCTCGGCCAGGAGAACATCCGGCACATGGTCACGGGAACGAGCCCCTCCTGGAGCGTCACCCGGACGAAGGACGACGCCGATGCCTGA
The DNA here is from genome assembly GCF_012034275.1 of Nonomuraea composti. NCBI lineage: Bacteria > Bacillati > Actinomycetota > Actinomycetes > Streptosporangiales > Streptosporangiaceae > Nonomuraea > Nonomuraea composti. The sequence continues at coordinate 102,056 of NZ_JAATEP010000032.1, forward strand.
GATCGTGCGGCAGCCGGTCGTCGTCGGCGAGCGGGGCGCCGGAGGGTTCCTCGTCAGCGACGGCAGCGGCGGCGGCGAGCGGCCCGCGCTGGTGCTCACCACCGCGATCGCCGGCGTCAACGACTACGTCCTGCGGCAGGCCGACCGGCTGGCCGCCGACGGCTACGCCTGCCTGGTGCTCGACTACTATGCCCGCCAGGGCGGCAAGGCCCCCGACCTCAGCGGCATGGACAAGGTCATGCGGGCGGTCGCCTCACTGTCCGACCCTCAGGTGCTCGCCGACATGAGCGACGCGGTCGCCTGGCTCAAGGACCGCTGGTACGGCGGCGTCGGCGCCCTCGGCTTCTGCATCGGCGGCACGTACGCGCTGCTGGCCGCCTCCCAGATCCCCGACCTGAGCTGCGCGATCACCTTCTACGGCATGCTGCGCTACACCGAGCTCACCGAGAACAAGCCCGTCTCCCCCCTGGAGACCGTCGACAAGGCGGCCTGCCCGGTGCTCGGCCACTTCGGCGAGGCCGACCATCTCGTTCCGCCGGCCGACGCCGCCGAACTGGCCGAGCGGCTGCACGGCAAGCCCGCCGAGATCTACACCTACCCAGGCGCCGGTCACGCCTTCCACGAGGACTTCCGGCCGCAGGTGTACCGGCCCGTGGCCGCGACCACCGCATGGGCCCGTACCGGCGCGTACCTCTCGTACTACCTGCCTCCGCGCACGTGATCGACTGGGTGCGCCTCGCCCCCGCGGGCGCGCTTCCCCTCAACGAGTCGGTCACCGTCGAGATCGACGGTGACCGGATCGCCCTCTTCCACACCGAGCACGGCTATCACGCGCTGGCCGGATCGTGCCCGCACATGGGCGGCCCGCTCAGCGAGGGGAGCGTCGGCGACGGCGCCGTCACCTGCCCCCTGCACGGATGGCGCTACGACCTGAGCACCGGCCAGCGGCTGGACCGCCGCGGCCAGCCCGTCCCCACCTACCCCGTCGAGGTCCGGCAGGGCTGGCTCTGCCTCGGCCTGCCCGCGCAAGACAGGAGCTGAACCCTTTGAAGATCGACAACGTGGCCGCGAGGCTGGTCGTCGTGCCCCTGGGCGCCGCCAGGGGCGGATCGGGCGCGACCAGCGTCCAGGTGCTGCACGTCACCGTGCACGACACGGACGGGGCGAGCGGCACCGGCTTCACCTACGCCCTCACCGGCGGGATCGAAGGCGCCCACGCCATCCTCACCTCCCTCTACACCCCGGCCGTGACCGGCCTCGACCCGCTGGACTGGGAGCGCACCTGGCACCGGCTCTGGGCCGCCACGCACCGCGTCGGCCGGGGCGTCGCGCTGCCCGCCCTGTCGGCGCTGGACATCGCCATGTGGGACCTGCGCGCCCGCCGCGCCGGCCTGCCCCTGTTCCGGCTGCTGGGCGCGCACCGCGACACCGTCCCCATCTACGGCAGCGGGCGCGCCACCCACCAGATGAGCGACGACGACCTCGTGGCCGGCGCGCTGTCGTACGTCGAGGAGGGCTACCGGGCGGTCAAGCTGCGCGCCGGCGTGCATGGCGTCGAGGCTGATGTGCGGCGGGTGGCGAGGGTCCGGGAGGCGGTCGGCCCCGAGATCGTCATCATGGTGGACTGCAACGAGCGGCTCACCGCCGCCGACGCCCAGCGCCTGGGCCACCGGCTCGGCGAGCATGACGTCGCCTGGATGGAGGAACCCTTGCCGTCCGACGACGTCAGGGGCCACGCCCTGCTGGCCGCGCGCTGCCCGGTGCCGATCGCCGTCGGCGAGCACCTGCTGGGCAGGTTCGAGGCCAAGCAGTACCTGGACGAAGGCGCCTGCGCCGTCCTCATGCCGGACGCGCCGCTGGCCGGCGGGATCAGCGAATGCCTGCGCATCGCCACGCTCGCCGAGGCCGCAAGCGTCGCGATCAGCCCGCACTTCCTGCCCGAGCTGCACGTCCACCTCGCCGCCGCCGCCAAGTCCGCCACCTACGTCGAGCACTTCCCGCTGATCGACGACCTGCTCGCCGAGACGCTCACCGTGCGGGACGGCATGGCGGTGCCACCGGACCGTCCCGGCCACGGCATGCGCTGGAACCCCGAGGCGCTGGACCACTACACGGTGAAGGGCTGAGACATGCGACTGGCGATCTTCGACGACTGGCGGCTCGGCCTCGTCGGCGCGGGCGGCGACACGATCAGGGACGTGACCGCCGCCGTGCCCGACCGGCGGGACGCCGACCCGCACGGCGCCGGCTGGTGGCTGCGGCTGTGCCGGGACCTGTCCGCGCTCCGGCCCGCCCTGGCCGAGGCCGCGCGGCAGGCGCACGCCCGCCCCCTGCGCGAGGTACGGCTGCGCGCCCCCGTCCTCAACCCCGGCAAGATCATCGCGTGCGCGTCCAACTACGCCGCCCACGTCGCCGAGATGCGCGACGTCGTGCTCCCCCGCCACGCCAGCGCGCCACCCTCATGGCTGCTGGACTTCGACGTCTTCCTCAAGGCGCCCAGCTCCATCAGCGGGCCGGCCGACCCGATCGTCCTGCCCGCGCTCGCCGCCGGCCGCGAGATCCACCACGAGAGCGAGCTCACCCTCGTCATCGGGCGCGGCGGCAGGGACATCGGCGAGGACGCGGCGCTCTCCCACGTCCTGGGCTACCTCATCGGCCTGGACATCACCGAGCGCGGCGACGGCGACCGCTCCCGCCGCAAGAGCCACGACACCTTCACCCCGCTCGGCCCGTGGCTCACCACCGCCGACGAGGTCGGCGACCCCCAGTCGCTCGACATCGAGCTGCGCGTCGGCGACGCCGTCCGCCAGAAGGTGTCGGCCGGCGACATGGTCACGCCGGTCGCGCGGATCGTCTCGCACGCGTCGGCGCTCATGACGCTGCACCCGGGCGACGTGATCATGACCGGAGCCCCGCCCGGGGTCGGCCCCATCGTCGCCGGCGACCTCGTCTCGGTCTCCATCAGCCGGCTGGGCCACATGAGCATCCCTGTCCGCGGGGCCGGCTCACCCACCTGAACTCGCACGGCCCCGGAAAGGGGATGCCCAGATGAGCGTCGTCCTCCCTGCGCTCTCACGCCGCCCAGCCCTCCTCATCACGCTTCTGTGCTGGTCGGCCATCGTCTTCGACGGCTACGACCTCATCGTCTACGGCAGCGTCCTGCCGGTGCTCGCATCCGAACCCGGCTGGACGCTGGACGGCACGACGCTGGGCGTCATCGGATCGCTGACCTTCCTCGGCATGCTGCTGGGGGCCATCACGGCCGGCGTGCTGAGCGAGCGGTTCGGCCCCCGCGCCTGCATGCTGGCCTCCATCACGCTGTTCTCGATCTGCATGATGGGCTGCGCGCTGGCGGGCTCGCCCACCGCGCTCGCCACCAGCCGGCTGCTGACCGGCCTCGGCCTCGGCGGGCTCATCCCGACCGCCTCGGCGCTGCTGATGGAGTACGCGCCACCCCGCCACCGCACCCTCACCTACGCGCTCGCGCTGTCGGGCATCCCCCTCGGCGGAGTGCTGGCGGCCATGCTGTCGGCGGCGCTGCTGCCCTCCCCCGGATGGCGGGCCCTGTTCTGGATCGGCGCCTGCCCGCTCGTGCTCATCGTTCCGCTGGCGTGGCGCTACCTGCCCGAATCGCTGAACCACCTGGCCCAGGCCGGCAAAACCGAGCGGGCCGCGGCGCTCGCGCACCGGTACGGCCTGACCGTCCCGGAGCGCAGAGCGTCCTCGAGGCCGAGCACCCAGCCCCTCTTCCGTGGACGCAACCTGGCGGCCACCCTCTGCTTCTGGGCGGCCACCTTCCTGGCCCTGCTCACCTGGTACGGCCTCGGCACGTGGCTGCCCCGCATCATGCTGTCGGCCGGATACCCGCTCGGGCCGGCCATCGGCGCCCTACTGGCGCTGAGCATCGGAGGAACGCTCGGATCCTGGGCCACCGCCGCCGCCGGCGACCGGTTCGGGCACCGCATCACGGTCGTCACCTCCTTCCTCATGGTCGCGGTGTCCCTGCTGGCACTCAGCATCCCCTTGAACCCGCTGATGTTGTACGTGCTGCTCGCCCTCGCGGGCACCGGAGCGGTCTCCAGCCAGGTCCTGGTGAACAGCTTCGTCGCGGCCACGTTTCCCGCCCGCCCGGCCGGGGCGCTCGGCTGGTCCCTGGGCGTCGGGCGTACCGGCGCCATCGCCGGGCCGCTGGTGGTGGGCGTCCTCATGGACGCGCAGGCGTCCTACACGTGGAGCTTCTACCTCTTCGCGGCCTGCGCCACGCTCGGCGCCGTCGCCGCGCTGCTCGTACCCCGGGCGCTCGAGGACGGCACCGGTCAGGTGACTGATGCACGACGTCCGGCGCGTGCTCAATAGTGTGACCCGTCGCAAGATCCGCACCCCCTAAGGAGCACACGCATGTCTGCGATCAAGCGTTTCACGGCCGCTCTCGCCACGGTCGCGGCCCTCGCGGCGGCAGGCGCCCTCACGGCCGGCCCCGCCTCCGCCTCGGACAGGACGTTCGGCGCCTGCGCGGAGCTGGAGACGACCGGCTATGGCTACGCCTGGGTGAGCAACGACTGCGACTACACCATCCAGGGGACCGTCGTCCTGATGGACGGCACCAGCCTGCAGTGCCTGTCGATCCCGCGCAGCAGCCTCGGCATCAGCAGGGGCTTCCGCTGGGACCGCCCCGTCCGGGCCGACTACGCCAAGGACTGCCCCCAGGAGTAAGGATGCCGGCAACCAGTCGACTGACGGATTCACGTCTTCTTCGATGGATCTAACGTTGTCTGCGGCGACAGGGATGGCGGTCTCCGATAAGGGGCTTGGTGTGCACGACGAGGTTCATGCCGCACTCGAGAAGGCGGCGGCTGATTTCGAGCGCACCACCGGCCCGCTGCGCGAGGTGTACGCCCGGTTGAAGGAGCTGACTCACACCTCCCGATCCTCCAACGGGATGGTGACGGTCACTGTGGGAGCTCACGGCCAGGTTGTTTCCATATCTCTGGACCCCCGGGTCTATCGCAAGCTGTCGCCGTCCGAGCTGGCCGATGCGATCACCGGTCAGATCGCCGTCGCCTCCAGGCAGGTGTCGGCGCACCTGCGGGAGGTGGTGGAGCCGCTCATGCCGGACGGCCTGCGCTACGAGGAGATCTTCGGCGCGGGCGCGAGCCTGGAGGCGTTCTTCTCCGCACCCTTCCCGGCACCGGGCGAGAGGGCGTGAGCGGCTCGCCGGACGGCTTCACCGTCGAGGCGGAAGGCGTCCGCCGCCGTGGCGGCGATGCGGCGGAGGAGGCCGAGTTCGTCGAGGCCGTACGCGACGACGTGCGCGAGGCCTTCGCCGCCGCCGGCCGCCCGATGGGACACGACCAGTACGGCGCGGAGTTGGACAAGAGCTTCCCGCGGCTGAGAGAGCAGATCTTCGACGCGTTCGCCGCCTACCTCGACGAGCTCCACGAGCTGAGCACCGGCTTGGGCACGGCGGCCGGGAATTACGAGGCGGCCGACCAACCACTGCTGAGGCCGGAGCAGGGCTGAACTCCGATGTGGCTGGACGGGATCCCGGTCCCGGAGCCGGTGCGACCGTGGATCGGCTGGGTGGTCGGCATGGACTGGCCGGAAGGGGACGAGGCCAAGCTGTTCCAGCTGGCCGATGACCTGGCCAGGGCCTTCCACCGCATCAACGGCGGGGTACGCGGCGACGGCCGGCTCGCCGGCGGGGCGGCCTCCGGCACCCGGCACGGCGTATGGGACGGCCAGGCGCTGGAGGCGTTCCTGGAGCGGGCGAAGGAGATGACCGGCGGCCGGAAGGCCGAACTGCTCGAGCGGCTGGCCGGGATGGCGCTGGCCTGCAACGACCTCGGCGTCCAGGTCCAGTACACCAAGCGCATGATCAAGCTGTCGGTGCTGCTGCTGATGGTGCAGCTCATCTGGCTGCTGTGGGCGGCCCTCTCGCCCGCCTCGGGGATCGCCTGGAGCGCGGCGGGCGCGCGGGCTCGGGTCACGCGGGCGATGATCCGGCAACTGGCGAAGCGGCTGCTGCTCAACATCGCACTCTTCGGGCTGCTGATGGGCGGGGTGGACCTCTACATCCAGGCCACCCAGTCCCGGCGCGACGGGATCGACCTGGCGCAGGTGGGCTGGTCGGCCCTGTCCGGCGCGATCACCGGCGGCCTGCTGACGCTGACCACAGGCTTGCTGCCGCCCCGGTCGATCCTGGCCATGATGGGGCACTCCGGGGTGGCCGGGGGCGGGACTTCGCTGGCTGTCATGGCGCTGAGAGGAGACCCGATCGACTGGGAGGCGGTGGCCAAGGGGGCAACGGGCGGGGCGCTGTCGAGCGTGGACGTGCGCGTGGCGACCTGGAGCCCTCGCACGGCCGCCGCCGCCCCCGCCACCACGACGGCGAGCGCCCCGAGCCGTCCTGTGACCGCACCGGGCGCGCCGCGACCCTCGATCAACCGCATCGACTGGCTCATCAACCGCCCCCACGACGAGCCACCCGCCCACCCCACCCGCACCCACGACGGTGCCGTCCCGCGGGCGAGGCCCCAGACCCCGGACCCGGCCGTCCCGCCTCACCCGGGCCATCGGCCGATCCCGCCGGACCTGGCCGAGGCGTTCGCGGCGGTCGGCCCGGACGACGGGCTCAGGCTCGGCGGCGGCGTCAGTGCGAGATCGGTCCGCCTTCTCACCTTCGAGGACGGCTCAAGCTGGGTGTTCAAGCAGGTGAAGACCACGAGGGAGGCGGACGCGGAGGAACTGGGGTCGATCCTCGGCGAGCGCATCGGCGCCAACGTCCCCGCTGTCTACCGGCTCGACCCGCATCGGGTCGCGATGCCGTACGTGGCGACGGGCACCCCGATGGCGATCGCGCCGGTGGCGATGGACTCCCTGCCTGCGAAGGTGCTCGGCCTCCTCCACGTCCTCAACCGGGATGCGGACGCCAACTCTCTCAACATCATCGTCGACGAGCACGGCCATCCATGGGGCATCGATATGTCGGCGGCCTTCCACGAAGTGTCCGAGAAGTACCGCGGAGTACTCCCCGAAGTGACGAACAGCCCGCTCGCCGACCCTTGGGTGTCGAGAACGTGGTCAGGGCTGCTCATCCAGAGCTTCCGTTACCTTCCCAACGAGCTCAACCAGGCGGACGTCGCATGGCTGGCCGGCCAGATCCGCTCGACGCGGCCCGCCTTTGAAGCGCTCGGCCGCGCCGACTGGTACGCCAAGGTGTGGAGCCGATTCGTCGCGATTGCCGAGAATGCGGCAGGAACTCGTTCGATGTTCGAGCAGGAGTGAACGTGCTTCAAGTCAGAGACGTGCGCACCGCCACCGTGGTGGGCACGATCGAGCTCACCGGTGAGGGCGAGCTCGTCACCAGCTCCGACGAGCTGAACCGGCTGGTCAGGCAGGCCATGATGCACCGGGGTCTGAGCGCGCAGGAGGCGTACGAGTACTACAACGGCTGGAGCAACGGCTACGTGGTGATCGAGCCGATGAATCAATCCCTCGCTCGCCACATCAGCCCGGCCGAACAGCCATGACGCGACAAGGACAGCACACGCGGTGACCGAATCCCCGGCGCTGAGCTCTCAGCCGGTAAGTCGGCCGCCCTCGTCGAGGTCGAGCCCGGCCAGCTCCGCCCGGGAGGCCACCCCCAGCTTCGGATAAGCCTTGTACAAGTGGTAGCCGATCGTGCGCGGGCTCAGGAAGAGCTGGGCCGCGATGTCCCTGTTGCTCAGCCCCGTGGCCGCCAGCCGGACGATCTGCAGCTCCTGCGGCGTGAGCCGATCCACCACACCCTCCGACGGACGCCCATCGCTGGTCTGCCGCTCTCCCGCCGCACGCAGCTCCGCACGAGCCCGCTCGGCCCACGGCCGCGAGCCGAGCCGGTCGAAGATGTCCAGCGCCGAGCGGAGCTGGTGGCGGGCGTCGGCACGCCGGCGCAGCCGCCGCAGCCACTCGCCGTACAGCAGCTCGGTGCGGGCCCGTTCGAACGGCCGGCCGCCCCGCTGGTGCAGGTGCAGTGCCTGCTCGTAGTAGCGTTCGGCGTCCTCGTCGGGGGCCAGCAGCGCGCTGCAGCGCAGCGCCACCGCATCAGCCCAGGATGACGGGGTCTGCGCCGCCCACATCTGCACCCGTTCGGACGCGGCGGCGGCGAAGCGGGGGCGGCCGGCCCGCACGGCCGCCTCCACCAGGTCCGGCATGCGGTGCATGATCATGACGGTACGGGCGGCGGGCCCGACCGTGCCGAACGCCTCGGCCCTGCGCAGGGCCATCTCGGGCCGGCCGAGCGCGAGGTCGAGCAGGTTCAGCGAGACGCAGCGCATGCCGCCGGTGGCGGCGTCGTGGACGTCAGCGATCTGTTCAGCGAACTTCAGGCACCGCTCCTCGTCGCCCTCGATCGCAGCCAGGTACGTCAGGACGCCAATGAGCAGCGCCCCGTAGTACCCCTGATCGGTGTCGCGGGCGATGCGCAGCCCTTCTTCCGCGCTGGCCAGCGCCTCACGGTGCAGGCCGAGGAACATCTGCGAGCGGGCCACCAGGGCGAGCACCAGCGGCAGGACCCCGATCGCGCCCTGGTTCCGGCACTGGCGCTCGATGGCCACGGCGCGCTCGTAGGCCTTCGTGTCGTCGCCGATCACCAGGTCCCAGATGGCGAGCTGCGCGCGTTCCTGCAGCTCGGCGGGCTCGGAGCGGTCGCGCAGGCCTTCGATCATGTCGCGCAGCCACGCCAGGCCGGCCGGCGGCTCCTCGCCGGCCAGGCCGCCCATGCCGGCCAGTATCCGCGTCATCGGCCGCAGCGGCCCCGCTTTCGTGCTGGGGAGCTGGGATACGCGGGTGGCCGCCCGTGCGATGGCGGCGTAGTTGCTACTGATCCAGGCGGGCGTGAGTGCTTCGAAGAACAGCGTGACGGCGACGTCCTCGGCCTGGCCGATGATCGCCTCGGCTGCTCCGGTGAGCACCGCATGGGCGGTTTCCGGCTCGCCGTGCGCCATCGCGATCATCGCCCGGGTGCGGGCGAGGTCGGCCAGCACCTTGGGGTCGGCCACGTCCGCGGCCGCCCGGTCGGCGAGCTCGCCGGCGCGCTCGTACAACCCGGCCTCGGCGGCCGCGGCGGCGGCGAGGGTCAGGCGGCGGCCGCGCTCGCGGGGGTCGGGGCTGAGCTGGGCCGCGCGCTCGCAGGCGGCGGCGACCGCCGCGTGCCCACCCCGGGCGCGGGCGTGCTCGGCGCTGCGCTCCAGCGCCGCCGCGCTCTCCTCGTCGGGCCCGGTGGCGGCCGAGGCCAGGTGCCAGGCCCAGCGGTCCACGTCGCCGGGACGCCCGGCCAACGTCCCGGCCAGCGCGCGGTGGGCGGCCAGCCGCCGCATGAAGGAGGCGACATGGTAGGCGGCACTGCGGACGAGGGGGTGGCGAAAGCAGACGCGCCCGTCACCGACATGCACCAGCCCGGCCGCCTCGACGGTGTCGAGGCCGGCCAGGTCCGCGCCGAGCGTGCGGGCCGCCGTCAGGATGACGTCGAGCGAGCCGGTGTCGTCGGCGGCGGCCACCAGCAGCACAGTGCGCGCCGCCTCGGGCAGGCGCGCGATGCGGTCGCGGAACGCGCCGTGCACCCGGCCCGGGGCCGGGGAGGAGCCGATGCCGAAGGCGTGGATGGGCGCCGCGTCCGCCGCTTGTGCCTGGGTGAGCAGCGCGGGCAGCTCCAGCAGGGCCAGGGGGTTGCCGCGTGCCTCGCGCAGGAGGCGTTCGCGCGCCTGCGGGGCCAGGTCGCCAGCATAGGCGGCCAGCAATTCGGCCGAGCGAACGGTGTCGAGCCCGGTCAGGTGCAGGTCCGGCACGCCGGCGGCGGGGAAGGCGCGCTCGTCCTCGCGGGCGGCGAAGACGAGCACCACCCCTTCGGCCTCCAGCCGCCGGGCCGCGAACAGCAACGCCTCGGCGGAGGCGTGATCGAGCCATTGGGCGTCGTCCACCAGGCACAGCAGCGGGCGCCGCTCGGCGAGGTCGGCCAGCAGGGTGAGCACGGCCAGCCCGATCAGAAACCGGTCACCGCTGAAGCCGGGCTCCAGGCCGAGCGCACTGCGCAGGGCCCGGGCCTGCGCGGCGGGCAGCAGGTCGATGGTGTCGACGGTGCCGCGCAGCAGCAGGTGCAGCCCGGCGAAGGGCAACTCCATCTCCGGCTCGAAGCCCGTCCCGCGCAGCACCCGCATCTCCTGACCCGCTGCTGCGGCAGCGGCGTGGTCGAGCAGCGCCGACTTGCCGATCCCGGCTTCGCCGCGCAGCACCAGCGATCCGCTCTTCCCGGCTCTGGCCGCGGCGAGCAGCCGGTCGATCGCCGCCTGCTCCTTGTTCCGCCCTATGAGCATGAGCATCCCCATTCGCCCGGCGTTGTCCGGCCACGCTGCCGGCGCCGTCCGTTTCCGCCCTCGTCACGATGGGCGCCGGCCGCCGACCAGGACTTCGATGCCTGGCTTGATCTGCCGGTCACCAGCAGAGATTCGTGCCCAACGCCCTCCCCCAGCGGTCTCGTCCGCGGCGATGCACCGTGGCGAGGCCTGTCACCAGGCGGTTCGCATTGTTCAGACTAAAGGCACGGCCCTGTGTGCGAATCTGTCAAATGACTAGTCAGCTCGCGTTCACCTTCTCGCCGGCGACAACGCTCCATTCGACGCCGTACGGGGCGAGACAGTCCAGGAAGGCGGCCGAGTCGAACGCCTGCGCCGGGCTGAGCACCCCGGCCTTGGCCTCTCCGGCGGCCAGGCGGCGCGCCGCCTCGACGGTGAACACCGCGGCGCTGCCATAGATGTCGGTGGCGCGCACCACGCCGGTGGCACGCCGGCCGTCCACGCCGATGGCCTCGGCCACGATGGTGAACTCGGCGACGGGGCGGCGTTCCTCAGAAGGGCCCTCGGGCAACTGGCCGATGACGGCGTCCCACTGGTCGGTCGGCAGCTGCATGAGGGAGATCATCTCCGGGGTGAACACGGCCGCGTCGGTGATGATCTCGACGCGCCGGGCTCGCACGTGTCGGGGGACGGTCACGATCTCCGCACCCGGCCACCGCGCCGTCGGCCTCTCCTCGCTCTGACCGGGGAAGGTGAACGACGTGCGCTTGACGGCCAGGCCCTCAGCGGGCCGCCACTGGCCGTCCTCATAGGCGAGGTCGCCGTCCAGCAGCACCTGCAGCGACGAGCGGATGGTGCCCCGGGTCATGTCGAAGTCGTTGGTCTGGTAGGCGATGGTCAGCTCGTCCAGCGGCTCTACCTCGGCGCCCGCAAGGTGCGCGATCATGTCGCCCGGCAGGATGTCGAAGCCCACCGCCGGCACGACGCTCACCCCGGCCTGCTCCGCCCGCTCGGCGTAGGTGTCGAAGACGTGCCGCAGGAACAGCTGCTCGGCGGAGGTGTCGACGTAGTGGGCGCCGGCCGCGATGGCCGCCCGGACCACCGGGTCGCCGACCTCCGAGAACGGCCCGGCGCAGCCGACGACCACGTCGCAACCCTCGAACGCGCGGGCCAGCGCCGGGGCGTCGTCCACGCCGGCCACCCTGACCTCGGCCCCTTCGGCGACCTCTCGCAGCCTGGACTCGTCCCTCCCGGAGACCACCACGTCGAGCCCTCTGCGGCGCGCTTCGGCCGTGACCAGTCTCCCGGTATAGCCGCTCGCCCCGTATACCGCGACCTTCATGTCGAAACTCCTAGCTCGTCGTGATCGGTGCCTCGACCATAGAAGCGTACGATCGTATTTGTCAATGCGATCGATCGTATTCCGACGTATGATAGCGGCATGCCCACAACCCGCCCCGGAGACGAACGCCGCCGCGCCATCCTCGAGCGCGCCCTGAACGCGGCCACCCTTGACGGCCTGGAGGGGATCACCCTCGGCAAGCTCGCGACCACGCTGGGCATGAGCAAGAGCGGCGTACAGGGCCTGTTCGGCACCAAGCAGGAGCTGCAGCTGGAGATCGTGGCGACGGCGACACAGGTCTTCGAGGAGCGGGTCCTGCGCGTGGCCGAGCGCGCCGACGACGGGCTTCCCCGGCTACGGGCGCTGGCGGATGCCTGGATCGACTACCTCGACACCTTCGACGGCGGCTGCTTCTTCTGTGCGGTCGCCCCCGAGTTCGACGGCCGCGAGGGGCCCGTCCGCGACGCGATCGCCGAGGTGGCGCTCACCAGCGACAAGATCCTGCACAAGCAGATCCGCCTCGCCCAGCGCCTCGGCGAGCTCTCCGAAGACCTGGACGCCGAACAGTTGATCTTCGAGATCCACGCCGCGGTCCTGCAGGCCAACTACGCCCGCCGGCTTCTCGGCCGAGCGGATGCCTACGATCGAGCGCGCCGCGCCATCCACGATCGCCTCGACCGCGCCCGGCCCGCACGAGCGTAGTCATCCCTCAGCCGCCAGGGGCGTCGCGCGCGGGTGTGGTCATCCCCGGCTCTCAAGGGTGGCGAGGGCCTCCAGGGCCTGCCACACCTTGCCCGCACCGAGTTCCCCCATGAGCCGCAACAGGTTACGCAGGGTCTCCGCATCGACGCCGGCGGCCCTGGCCGCCTCGACGTGAGCACGGAACGGCTCGCCGAGCGTCTGGTAGAAGACGTCGACCGCCACACAGAGCAGGGCCCGCTCGCGGGCGGTCAGCAGCGGCCGCCCCCAGCGGGTCTCCTCCTGGTGTCGCAGCCAGTCCGCGAAGCCGCCGTCGACCTCGGGCGGCGCGGGCGGCTCCCCGGCGGGGTCGCCAGCTGAGGCGGGAGCGGAATCCGCGCCGTCCGCGATCTCCCGCAGGCGTACGAAGGCCTGCACGACGGCTGGATAGCCGGCGTACGGGGCCAGGTGCCGCAGCACCTCGCGCAGTTCCTGCCAGGACAGCCCCGCCTGGAGTCCCAGCGACAGGTGCAGCTCGTACGGCACGCCGAGGTGCCCGTTGCAAACGTCGCCGGCCAGCCAGACCATCACCTTCTCCCGCAGAGCCAGCCCGGGCACGCTCATCGCGTGGCCGCCGGCCTCCACGGCCATCGGCCCGAAGTCGTCGTCCAGGACGACGACCCGCTCAACAGGCAGCTCCACCGACATGATGATCACACTCCCGCAGTGGTCGAAGAAGCAGAGGAAGCTCGGTCGAGGCCGAGCATGCGCAGGAACAGCGCGTCCATCGCCCGGTCCGGCAGCACGCGCCGCAGCCGGGTGAGCAGCCTGGCGTGCCCGCCGGCGGGGTAGCGCGTGCGCGGCCTGGGCGCGGTCATCGCCTGCACCACGGCGCGGGCGATCACCTCCGGCGGGCTGCCCGTCCGTTCGTGACCGGCGGCGATCTGCTCGATCACGTGCAGGAACGTCCCCCCGTAGTCGGCCCGGCCGCGCGCCGTGAACAGCTCGGCGACGGCGCGGCGGCCGTTGTCGACCAGTTTGACGGGGGCCCTGCTTTGGGTGGCGCCCGGCTCCACGATGCTGACCTGCACCCCCCACGGGCGCAGCTCCATGCGCAGCGCGTCGGTCACCGAGACCAGCCCGTGCTTGGCGACCGTGATGGGGCCGAGGAACGGCAGCGTGATGCGCCCGCCCTCGGAGCCCACGTTGACGATGCGCCCCCTGGCCCGCTTGATCAGCGGCAGGAACGCCTGGGTGACGGCGAGCTGGCCGGTGAGGTTGACCTCGAGATGCTCCCGGAACACCTGCAGCGGCACGAGCTCCATCGGCCACGGCGCGCCGCTCCCGGCGTTGTTGACCAGCCCGGCCAGCCCCTTCGCCCCCGTGGCCGCCGCCACCTGCGCCACGGCCGTGGCGATCGACTCCGCGTCGGTGACGTCGATGCGCACCGGGACGATGCCGCCGCCGGACGTGGCGCGCAGGTCTTCGGCGTCCGCGAGATCGCGGACGCCGGCGAACACGGTGAAGCCCCTGGCGCGCAGGGCCAGGGCGGACGCGCGGCCGATGCCCGACGAGGTTCCGGTGATCACTACGGATGGCGGCATCGTCTTCTCCTCCCGAGACAACTCAACGGTGATGAGTTCACCATAGCTGCAGCCCGGCCAAGAACTCAACGTCGTTGAGTTAAGTTGGGCCGGAAGGACTGTCACACCGCGCCGCCCTACTCCGTCCATAGCTCGATCAACTCACCGTCGAAGGAATCGGCATGAATTTCTTCCGCAGATCCGTGGTCGCGGTGCTCGCTGCTGCGACCGCGATGATCGCGGCCCAGCCGGCATCCGCCCAGGCCGAGCCGTACCTGCCCTACCCCTGCGACACCTGGTGCCAGGCTGCCTTGCAACAGCAGCAGGCCAACGCCCTGCCCCGCACGCGCTTCTACGACGCCCCCGCTCCCCTGCCCTGGGCGCCGGCGGGCACCCTCATCCGCCAGGAGGCCGCCAAGGACTACGCCACCGCGGGCCGGCCGCTGCCCGCCACCCGCCTGCTCTACCACTCCCGCACCGCCGACGGCCGCGACCGCGCGGCGTCCGGAGTGGTCCTCCTGCCCAAAGGCAGGGCGCCGAAGGGCGGCTGGCCGGTGGTGGTGGACGCCCACGGGGCCAGCGGGACCGCCCGCGACTGCGCCCCTTCGCTGATGCGCGACCTCTACCACGGCGACCAGATGGCCCGCTTCCTCGACAGCGGATACGCCGTGGTCGCCCCCGACTACGCCGGCCTGGGCACGAGCGGAGGGCACGCCCTCGGCGACAAGACCGCCGCCGCCAACGACGTGATCCACGGCCTGCGCGCGGCCCGCGACGCCGTGCCCGGCCTGTCGCGAAGCTGGGCCGTCTGGGGTCACTCGCAGGGCGGGGCGGCGGCGCTGGCCGTCGCGGAAGCGCAGGTCCGCCGGCCCGAGCCCGGCTACCTCGGCGCCGTGGTCACCGCACCCGGCGCGAACATCACCCAGATCGTCCGGCACGCCGCCGAGCAGCCCGAGCTCGGCGGCTTCGTCCCGCTGATCGCCGCCGGCGCCAAGGCGTCCGACCCCGGCCTGCAACTGTCGCAGCTCCTGACGCCCCAGGCGATGGCCCGGCTGGACGCGGTGGACAGCCAGTGCCTGGGCGTGGTCGCGGCCGTCTACACCGACCTGACCGGCTCCGCGCTTGTCCGGCCGGGATACCTCACCGAGCCGCGCTTCGCCCGCTTCCTGGAGCGCAACAGCACAGGGCGAAGCACGGTGGCCGGCCCGCTGCTGCTGCTCCAGGGCGAGGCCGACACGCTGGTCACCAAGGCCATGACCGACGAGGTGGCCTGGTCACTGTGCCGTACCGGTGCGCGGGTCGACTACCGAACGTATCCGGGGCTGGCGCACGACACCTATCCCGGGCAGGTCACCGGCATCGACGACGGCGCCATGCCCGACATCCTGGAGTGGATCGGCGACCGCTTCGACGGCAAGCGTGCCACCTCCACCTGCTCCTGATCCAACGCCCGTGCGCGGCGGGCCGGAAACCCGGCGCCGATCATCACTGCCTTCTCCGGCGCGGCCGTTGCCGGTGCCACGAGGGGACACGATCGACCATCAACCGTGCCGGGGCGGCCCGCCTCGCCTTCGCGGCCTTCTTGGCCGTCTGGAAAGCAAGGCCCGCGGTGACCGGGCCACCGAGCCCGGCCAGCGCCAGGAGCACGCCCTCGGCCCACAACGCCGTGTCGATACCCTCCACCTCATCGGCGATCTGTGACTGGACGCGCCGCCGAGGGTCCACCACCACCTCGATGACCGTGCCGACCTTGGCCTGGCACGCCGCCCGATGCGGCAGGGTCTCGACGGGGAAGTCGTCCGTCCACCGATCGGCGAAGGCGCCGCCCAGGATGTACCGGCAGTGCACCCCGCGCCTGGCCTTGTCCACCTGCACCAGGGAGATCCGGGCCTGCTTGGACACGCCGTACCAGTGCTGGTATCCCTGCTCCAGGTGGATGGCCCCGTTCACGCCGAGCCCGAGGCCGAGCAGCATCGCCACGGCGAAACACCCGATCAGCGGCTCCGGGTCCCCCTCGGAGAAGACGCCGGCCACGACGGACAGCGCGGCACCGGCGAGGATGCCGACGACCAGAGCCAGAGCCGCCCATCCTGTGCTGGCCGTCGCCGCGAACACCCCCACGGTCGCGCTCAAGGGCAGCAGGCAGACCAGCAGGAAGGCGGCACCGGCCAGCAGGGCTCGCGGCAGCGCGCGCCGACATTCCTCAGCCGCAGGTGACGGGTCAGTCGCCCGCGTCACGGAGCTCTCGTCGCAGGATCTTGCCCGAGGCCGAGCGCGGCACCGCCTCGACGAACCGCACCTGACGCACCCTCTTGTACGGGGCCACCAGCCCCGCCACGTACGCCATCACCTCATCCTCGTCCAGCTCGCTGCCCGGCCGCCTGACCACGACGGCCCTCGGCACCTCGTTGCCCTCGGCATCGTACACACCGACGACGGCGGCGTCGGCGATGGCCTCGTGGGCGAGCAGCAACGCCTCCAGCTCGGCCGGCGGCACCGGGTACCCCTTGTACTTGATCAGCTCCTTGACCCGGTCGACGATGTAGAGCCAGCCGTCGCCGTCCATCCGGCCCACGTCCCCGGTGTGCAGCCAGCCGCCCTCGTCGATCATGGCGGCCGTGTCGCCGGAACGGCCCAGGTAGCCCTTCATCACCTGCGGGCCGCGAATGGCGATCTCCCCGGGCGCGCCGGGCGCGGCGTCCCTGCCGGGGGCGGCCAGGTCGAGCAGCCGCAGCTCGGTGCCCGGCAGCAGTCGTCCGACCGTACCGGCGGGGGCGTCCGTCCCGCCGCGCGGACACAGGCTGACGCCGGGCGACAGCTCCGTCATGCCGTACCCCTGCACGACGGACGGCAGGCCGAGCCGGCGCGCGCACGCCTCGGCCAGGCCGGCGTCCAGCGGAGCCGCGGCCGACAGCACGAACTCCAGGGACGACAGGTCCCGCCCGTCGACCGCCGGGTGCTTGGCGAGCATGAGCACGATCGGCGGCGCGACGTACAAGCTGGCGATCCGGTACCTCTCGATCGCCGTCAGGAACTCCGCCAGGTCGAAACGCGGCAGCACCACCACGGTCGCCCCCATCCGCAGCGGGGTGTTGAGCAGCACGGTCAGGCCGTAGATGTGCGAGAACGGCAGCACCGCCAGCAGCCGCTCCCCCACCCGGGAGGGCAGGAACGCCTCGATCTGGATGAGGTTGGTCGCCACGTTGCTGTGCGAGAGCATCACTCCCTTCGGCGCCCCCGTGGTTCCCGAGGAGTACGGCAGCACTGCCAGATCCTCGCGCGCGTCGAACACGATGAACGGCTCGGGCGCCGTCGAACGCTGCATGTCCAGGATCGAGGGGCGACCGTCCTGCTCGGGACCGCAGAGGAAGATCTCCTCAACTCCGCCCGCGCGCTTTGCCGCCTCTTGCGCCACACCCAGCCCGGCCGGGACGGTCACGACCCACCGGCACCGCGAGTCGGCCAGTTGCCCCGCCATCTCCGGGACGGTGGCCTGCGCGGACACCGGTGTGACCACCGCCCCGGCCCGCAAGACCCCGTAGAACACCACGGGATACAGGACGGAGTTGGGGCTGTGCAGGGCCACCACGTCGCCCTTCCGCACCCCGCCGCGGCGAAGGCGGCGGCCAGGCGCCTGGATCGCTGGTCGAGCTGACGATAGGTGGTCACCTCACCGGTGAGTCCGTCGATCAACGCCGGCCGGTCACCGAACTCCGCGGCACGCCGGAGCACCACCTGATGCACGGGCGCCTCGATGAGGCCGATGTGCGGGTGCTCACTGGTAAAGATCACGGACATCGCCCCCTGTCGCCCGGTGGACGCGCGCGTCCACCCCCGCATGAACGATAGAAGCGCAGCGATTCCCCTGAATCCGTCGAACGACTGGAATCGGGCGCTGGCCCCGTCGGGTGTGTGCCCCGCCCCGAGGTCAAGAACGGCGGCCCATCACCAGCCGTACAACGGGCTCGCCTCCTGTGACACGGCTCGTCCATTGTCCGCCACCGGACCCAGGGCCGATGCCCCGTGATCTCGAATGGATTGCAACTAAGCGGCCATGTGGCCGGTCAGCGAAACCTCCAAGGCCATCGGGCTGACCACGGCCCAGATGCTGCTCGTCGAGGGCGTCAAGGGCTGGCCGTCTCCTGCGAGACCATCCCCGGGAACTCGAAGCTCTGACGGCCCGGCCTGTGCACGCGCAGGCGGACCTCACCGACGCCGCGGCGCCGGCGCAGATCATGCAGCAGGCCGTACAGAGCCTCGGCGGCCTCAGCATCTCGTCGACAACGCCAGGCTGCCGCTGCCCATGCTGGTGGAGTACAGCACCGCCAAGGCGGCGCTGAATACGCTCATCAGAACGTTGTCCATCGAGTTCAGCAGCCATGGCGTGCGCGTGAAAGGCGCCTCACCCGGCCCGGTCCGCACGCCTTTGTGGACGGCCTAGGACGGGATGGGCGACATGCTCGCCGGCCGGTTCGGCAGCGACCGGGAACCATGCTGGACATCATGGTGCCGGAGCAGTTGGGCCTGACGACCGGGCGGATGGCCGGCCCGCAGGAGGTCGCGGACGCGGTCGCGCTGCCGACCTCGCCGTGCTCGGCCAACGTCACCGCCGCGGAGCTCGCCATCGGCTCGGGGGCGCTCAAGCATGTCTGATCAGTCGGACCAGTCGAACGACCGATATCTCCTGGAAGGGGGATACCTAGGGTTCAGGTGATTCACGACCACCACAGCCGCAGAGCAGGAGGTGCCATGGACGTCTGGTTCCCGCCCTTCAAGTAGCGCCATCCCATCAGGGGCACGAAGGCAGTCCTGGTCTTGGTGCGAGCACCGGGACCAGGAACGGGCAGCGAAGGACAGCACAACATGGACGCCGAAATCGTGCTGCGGGTGGACGGGCAACAGCATCGTCTCACGGTCGACACCGCACCACAGTGTTGGACGCCCTGCGGGCGCGGCTGGGCAACACCAGCCCCCAACAAGGGATGCGATCACGGCGAGTGTGGATCCTGCACCGCGCTGCTCGACGGCAGCCGGGTGACGTGCGCCGGTGCGCCGGTGCGCCGCTTACGCCACCATCGCGCAGGCCACCGCGGAGGTCACGCGATCATGAAGCCTTCCGGCATCAGCGGGCCGGTGACTGCGAATCTGCCGTCGCACTGGCGGCCGGGGGCCCGGACGCGGCCTTCCTCGCCGACGGCACCAGCCTGGTTGGCCTGATGCAGATGCGATTGGCATCCCTGGGCTGCTCGTTGACGTCCGCAAGGTGATCTCCTGCCCGGATCGAGAGAGACGCCCGGCGGGGGCTTGCGCATCGCCGTCGTCGCGGAGAGCCTGGAGATCGCCCGGCATGCGGCGATCCTGATCCGCGTGGACCACGAGCAGCGGCCGCACAACGCCGAACTGCGGCCCGGCCGCAACGGCCTGCACAGGCCGCAGCACCCGGCGGTCTTCGGCTCACTGCCCGCTGCTCTTCCCAGGAGTGCGCTGGGTCAGCCAGCTCTTGACCAGGGCGTTCGGCCTCGAGCAGGCGCGCATTCGGGTCATCCCACCGCACGTCCGCGGCGGATTCGCGTCGAAGGCGTACCCCGTCTCCTGCGCCACGCTCGCCCTGATGGGGGCGCGGCTCATCCCGGATCGGCCGGTGGAGTTCACCCTCACCAGGCAGCAGATGTTCGCGCTGCTCGACTACCGTCCAGCGGCGATCCAGCGGGTCCGGCTCAGCTCCCACGCCGGCAGGCGGGTCACCGCGCTCACGCACGATGTCATACAGCAGACCGCCAGCGCCGAGGAGTACACGGGCCGGATGATCAACTCCAAAACCGCCTCTCCCAGCTCGTCGGCGGCATGGGTTCAGGGCCTGTCGATGGCACTGCACGAGCAGAGCGTGGCCGACCCGCGCTTCGGGCGCGTCGTCAACAACGACCTGGCCGGCTACCACGTCGCCGTCAACGCCGACGTCGACGCCGTCGAGGTGGGTTACGTGGGCGAGCCGGACCTGTACTTCAACCCGATGGGTTCCAGGGGCATCGACGAGATCGGCATCATGGGGACGGCGGCGGCCATCGCCGACGCCGTCCACCACGCGACGGGAATTCGCGTCCGGGTCCTGCCGATCACCCTCGACAAGCTCGCCCTGTTCTCGTAGCACGTTGTGCCGGGAGAGCCGTGGCGCACGTGGCCGCCCGCCTGATTCGCATCGCCCGGCGACCGGCCAGATCGAAGCACCTGCCGGAGTCCGTCCGGCGGGTCGTCCTACCCAGTCAGACGACAGATGCGGAGCTCGGCGCGCTCACCCGATGATCACCTGGAAGAGACGGAAGGCGCGGGCGCGCTTCCTTGCTCGGGATCGCCACTGGGCCATGAACGTCCGCGGCCCGCCCTGCGCGTCTCCCGAAGCCGTGTTCGCTACCCCCGCCACGGATCACGAAGGTGATGGGGCATGCGAAAACGAATCCACCTCCGTCGGGCCCAGGCGCCTGGCCGCTTAGCCGTCAGGCTGAAGGCCGTCACAGTCTCGGTCGTGGCGTCACTGGCACTGTCGAACGTCCATGCCGGCCCGGCGCACGCCGATCCTTCACCCCTGCCGTCCGCAGCCACGGACGACGCCCAGGCGCAAAGATCGGACGTCGGGGTGACGGCCAGGCGGGACCGCTGCCTGGCCGGGAGGGCGTTGCACGCGGGCGGGCCAGAGGTCAAGAGCGCCGTGTCGAAGGCACTGGCCGGCTCCGACACCGGCTTGCACGCGGCGCTGGAGGGCATCGGACTGAAGATCGGCACGGTGGGCGGTGCCTACTGGAAGGACAACGACCTCGTCACCGACTACCTCGCCGCGTGGGCCGACCGGCGCAGTGGGTGGGAGAGCGCGCTGCGTCCTTATGCCCAGAGCTACTTCGGGGACGCCGACCTCTATCACGCCCCGGATTTCGACGAGAGCGTCCGCGCGTTCACCATCGAGCGGCAGCGGCTGTCGTACGACCTGATCGGCACCGACGGGACACCCGTGGCGGGACAGGCAGCCAAGGAGCGCGCCACAGAGCTGGTGGCCGCAAGCCCGGCCGGCAGCGTGACGAGGATTCTGGGCGAAGCCCTGCTCAGGAACCCGTCGCCGTCCGCCAACGACATCGCGATGCTGCTGCAGTACGGCGGCTTCCCCAGCATATCGGCGCCACCGGAGTCGCAGGAGTTCCGGACGCAGGTCGAAGCCCTCAAAGTTGCCTGGGCGGCCTGCGATTCCCTCAACCCGCTCGACCCCGCGGGCGTCATGGATCCTGTGATCGCCGCCGCGCACGCCGAGTGGGAGGCAGAGGTCGCGGCGCAGGCCCAGCCGCGGGCGGCCATCGTCAGCGCGGAAGTGCAGGCGTCCCAGGCCTTGCGGGACGCCACCGAGGCGATGATCGCCTCGATCGGGGCCGCCTGGCAGGCCGACAGCATCCTGCAGTGGCAGAAATACTGGCAGGGGCAGCCGGCCGACGATCTCAACCGGCCGAAGGCCTCGCTGTTCACCCAGGCGGCCAAGGATCTCACCGCGGCGCGCACGCGCACGCAGGAGCACCTGGTGCTCGCCCGCAAGGCGGTCGTCACGGCCAAGAACGCCGAGACCGCCGCCGCGCAGGCGCAGGCCTCGGCACAGGCCGTAGCTGACGCCGCGAAGACTCCCCGGGGCAGAGGACTGTTGTACGCGCAGCAGTCGGCGCAGGTCACCAAGGCGTCCGCCGCCGCAGTCAACGCCGCCGCCAAGACCACGGAGACGGCGGTGAACGCGGCCAAGGCCACCGTGGCCGACAGCAAAGCCCTGCTCGCCCTGGCCAAGACCCAGGCTCACGCGCTGCAGGCCGAATTCCGGCGCGCGGCGGCCGAGGAGGCCGCGGCGCAGGCCGGTGCGGCCTACTACGGGGCGGCCGCGCAGGCGTACCAGGCGGCCCAGGCCGCCACCCGGGCCGTAACCGCACAGGCCACAGCCGAAGCCGCAGAAAAGACCGCCCGTGACTCCGCCGCGATCGCCGCCGAGCGGCGGACGGCCGCCGAGCTCGAGCGGGCCGTCGCGGCGGGCGCGCGCAGAACGGCCGAGAACGAGCGGGCCAAGGCAGCTCAGGCCGAGGGCCGGGCGCAGGCGCATCAAGAAGCGGCCGCGGCCGCCCGCGACGCGGCGGAGGAGGCCGGCAACGCCGCCGGAGCAAGGGAGGTGGCCGCCCAGGCGGCCGAGGACAGGGCGGCCGCCGCGCGGCAGGCCGCAGTGGAGGCGGAAGCCAGGAAGGACGCGACGGCGGCCCGGGTCCGGGCTCTCGACGCGGCCGCGGCCGCCGCTGCGGGCACGGAAGACGCGGCCGCCACTCAGGAACTCGCGGCCGAGGCCAGAACCGCCGCGGACACCGCCACGCGAGAGGCCGGCGCGGCGCGAGCCGCCGCGGATGAGGCAGGCCAGGCGGCGATCGCCGCACGTGCGGCCGTGACCGTGGCCGACGCGGCCGCCGAACGGGCCGAGTCGGCCTACCACGGCGCCTGGGCCGCCGCTACGACCACGCACTCGGCCGCGATGACGGCGCACGCGGCGGCGGCCGATGCCATCGAGGCCTCCGAGCAGGCGGCCGCGAATGTCAAGGCGGCCGAGGAGTTCGCCAAGACAGCGGCCGACAAGGCCGTCAAGGCGCGTCAGGAGGCCGTCGCGGCACGGGCGGAGGCCGATCAGGCGATGGCGGGCGCGGTCAGCGCCGCCGGTCACGCCTACGCGGCCGCCCAGGCCGGGCTGGCCGCGCGGGACACGGCGCTGGCCGCGACCAGTTTCGCCGATGACGCCATCGCGATGGGCATGCCGTATCAGGAGAGCGACTATTCGGCGGCGTTCGCCGTCCTGGTCGGGCAGACGGCCAAGACCCTTGCTGCTCAGCAGGCCGCCGCTGCCCAGGCGAAGGCGGAGGAAGCGGCCAAGGCGGCCAAGAAGGCCAAGGAACTCGCCGCGCAGGCGGCTCAGGACGCCAAGAAGGCGGCGGAGGCGGCCGCCCAGGCGGCGGACTACGCGGTGAAGGCCGCCGCCTCCCTCGCCGAGGCCCGGGCGTCGGCCGCCAAGGCCGCCGACGCCGCGGCGGCAGCCAAGAGAGCCGACGCCAGTGCCGCCGAGTACGACCGGCAAGCACAAGCTGACGCCTTCCGTGCCGGGACAGCCGCCCGGGACGCTGCGGCCGACGCGGCGAGCGCCCGCAGCTCAGCACACGAAGCGGAGAAGGACGCCGCCTCGGCCAGGTCCGCGGCCAGCACGGCCGAGCATGACGCCTCCGACGCCCGTGACCTCGCCACACGAGCCGAGCAGGACGCCGACGCGGCGCAGACCGCCGCGGGCAACGCGCAGAACAGCGCGAAGGAGGCCGATCAAGCCGCCCAGCGGGCCGAGGAGCAGGAAAGGAAGGAAGAGCAGGAGGCCAGGGCCGCGGCCGCCGCGAGCGGCAGCCGCGACGCCGGCCCCGATCTGACGGCCGACGATGAGACGATCCTGCGACAGGTCTGCGGCGACGCGTGCGTGGAGGAGTTCCGCACGGCCAAGGCCGATGCGAGCCGGGACGTCATGCAATGGGTGCGGGACAACGGCGGCGGAGTCCTGCTGGAAGTCTTCGGCGTGGAGAATGTCAGGCGGTGCGTCGGCTCACCTGCCGTCGAGCGATGCCTCACGGCGCTGGTCGACGCCGGGAGCTGGCTCACTCTGATCGGGAAGATACCCGCCGTCAGCAAGGCGATCATCCGGATCGGGTCGGGCATCGACAAGTTCTACAGCGAGACCAAGAAGGCGAAACGCGCTGTCGACCGGCTGCGCAAGATCATCGCCGACGCCAAGAAGCCTCCGTCGTGCCCCGCCCGGCTCGCTCGCGGCCTTTCCGCGGCGGGCCAGCCCGATGAGGCCGTCGAGGTCTACAGCGAGCCTCGCGCGCTCGATCCGCTCACCTTCTTCGGCAAGTACACCGGCAGGATGGACACGTGGCGAGGAAGCAACCAGTTCGAGATCCACGTCTATTACAACCATGTGGAATATGGGGTGTGGGGCTCGGAAGGCTGGTTCTCCAAGCACAGCCTCGGCATACCCAAGAACGCACCGCCAGAGCTCGAATCGGTGTTGAAGGGGTACGCGGTCGATTTCATGAGGCGGGCCGGTATCCTCAAACCCGGCGATGACATCAAGGGGGACGCCTGGAAGCGGCCGCGTTGCTGACCGCCTCCTAGAGCCATGAGGTCGCCTCACAAGGGAGTGGGATCGGTGGATTTCGTGCTCATCGAGCGTAACGAGACCGGATATCTTCTCGACCCCGCTCCCTATCTGGCGGCGCTGAAGTCTTTCGCGTCGCGGTTGCCGGCGGGCGCTCGCCGGTTCGCCACGGATCCCGATCATTACGATTTTCGCAGCGAGCGCTGCGTGAAGGATCTGAGGCTTCGCGAAATCATCGTCTCCAGCACTGGTGGCGCGATCTCGGCGCGCGCCACATTCGCGTTCAACGACATCCACCCCGAAATCCTGTGCATTTCCTATCGCGAAGTCTCCACCTGCCACGTTTCGCAGGACCCGGAGGGAGTTCTGGGTCCTGTGCAGCTCGATGAGATCCGGCCGGGCGACAGTGGCTGCGTGCACGAGATCCAGTTGATCGGCGGAACGATCCTCGTCACCTGTGCCGACCTCGACGCGACGTGGCGGCGTGCCCCCACGAGCTGATGGCCGGCTGAACAGGCGGTGATGCCGTTCAGCCGAGGCGCACCGCGACAGCATTTCTTCATGAACACGTGTCGGCTCTGCGCCAATGATCGCGAGCCACTGGAGAATCTGATCATATTCGGCGATTGCCGCCACGGAGGTCAGAGCGGGACCCGTCGGCCGGCCTTCCTGATCTCCCCGCGCCACCGGCACGATGTCTCCTGGGTAGACACAGCCGTGCAGCACCCAGGCAGCCAGCGACTCTGCTCATCGGAATCGGCGCCGGCTTACCCGTACGGCCTGTTCTGGCTCTACCACAAGATCGGCTACAAGGGCGCCGTCATCACCTACAACGGCGACCACACCGACTTCAGCGACAATGGATGGCGCCGCACGGCTCCCGCGCCGAGCGCCCCCGGCTGCGTGCGGCCGGGCTCTGAGCCGGTAACGGCAGGCGAACCTCCGCGCGCCCCATGCCGCGCCGGAGCAGCGTGCTCGGCCACCATCGGTGACCGGGCACGTGCCCGATGCCTTCGGTGTGACTTGGGGACCGGATGGGCCCAGTACGATCTTGCCTGGTTCACGACCACCCTGCACCCGGCCATGACGACCATGCTTGGGCCGGAACAGGGCACGTTCGGGGCAGAGCGTTGGGCCGACAGCCCCGGCAGATGCGATCTTGCTCTAATCCGCCAGCAAGGCGTGCAGTGCCACACTTGCCGATCTGATCACAGATTCCCAGAGACGCGACTTCAGATACTCGCTGTCCGCCGACTCGGTCCCCATTTCAGCGAATACGGCATTGAGAATCTCTGCCAGATTCGCCAGCGCCGCAGCCTCTTGCTCGGAACGCAGGTATATCCCGATTGCCGCGGACGGATCCTCCAGGACACGCGTGTCGTCGTACAGGATGTGGACATTAGTCGAGAAGTCATCATAGTAGTCTTTGCGGGGATACCGGCGCTCCACCCAGACACGTCGCTGGTGATCGCGACTAGCGAGGGCAGCCACTGCGGAGACAATCTCCATGCGGCCCTCAGGAAACCTGACATCATTCATGGCTTATACCATGTCGACCATTTGGACCATTCACTGAATGGGATATGGGCATTCTCGAAATCGTCCTTGATCGACCCGGTGATGGGGTTGCCATCCCTGCCGATGACTCTACCATTGTACCGGACCACTACATGATCGACCTGTTGAGAAGGCTGCGGATTATCGGGATTCCCTCGATCGACCCGCACTCCGTTCCCTTGATTTTCTGGATCCTGCCAGCGAGTTCCAACGCCCTTCTTGTTCGGTTTTCCGCTCCCCCACTCCGAGGGAATGTGATCGGTTCGCCCATCCGGCATCCAGCAAGGGTCGGAATTATGGACAAGAATATCCCGATTTCCCGCCAGCACGTAATATGTGTGCAGATCAGCGATGCTCAGGTTGTGGACCCGTTGTACAGTCGTCCACTTCTGCACGGCCGTGACTTGCACGTACGTCCCGGCGGACGTCCGCAGCCATTGGCCCGGCTGGAGCGCATCGGCGGTGACCCACTGGCGCAGCGCGTCCACCCAGAACGGGTGATGCTCGGTCGCGATCACCGCGCCACCGTCGTCGCTCCGCAGGCTGACCCGGACCAGCCGCTTGACGCCCTCGGAGGTGATGGTGCCGGTGACGGGCTCCGGCCCGGTGCGGCCGGTTTCCGGGTCAGTGGCGATGACCTTGTCGCCGGCTTTGACGTCCTTGATGGGCTTGGTCGTGCCGTCGGCCATCAGCACGCGGGTCTCCGGGACGAAGCTGTTCCTGCACGCCCTGGCGACGTCCTCGACGACGTCGCCGCGTTTCGCGCCGACCTTGGCGGCTTTGGCCACCTTGCCGGCGACCTTGCCAAGCCCGCTGGTCGCGACGCTGAGGCCGATGTCCACGGCCGTCCAGGCGCACGCGCTGCCGGATCCCTTGACGCAGTTGACGGCGTCCTCCACGCCGAGCAGCCCGAGGAGGCTGAAGCCGCCGCCGCGCTTGAGGCCGTCGAAGAAGCCCAGGTCTCTGGCGGCGCCACAGAACTTGACGTTGGTCGACATCCCTCTGTTGCATTCGGCCGACGCCCAGGTCGCCAGGGCCATGTCAGGGTCGTCGGTGCGCCATTTCTCCATGAGCTCGGCCTGGGTGGGAACGCGGACGTTCTCGATGACGACCGCGTCGTCCTGTGCCACCCAAGCCCGGTAACGCGGCTTCGCATGACCACCGCCGCCACCACCACCGCCGCCGCCTCCGTTGCTGCGCGGCACGTACATGCCGCCGCCGCTGCCGCGCGGGGCGTCCGGGATGGTGTCGTCATCGGGCCGCTTGTTCCTGCCGCCCGACCCGTATTCGCAGGATCCGCCGCCGCAGCCGTAGTCGAGGCCGGACGGGTCGCTGTAGGTGAGCGGGTTGTTGCCGGCGTAGGCGTAGCCCTGGTACTTCTGCGGCTCGGCCAGGTCCATGAGCGGGTCCACGCTGAGGAACCGCCCGATGGCGGGGTCGTACTCGCGCGCCCCCAGGTGGGTCAGGCCGGTGGCGGCGGTGTCGTCGATGCCGCCGACGAAGCCCTTGGTGCCCGGCCACAGGGTGAGCGGGGTGCCGCGCGGGCCGCCGAAGGGCAGGGTGCGGCGCTGGGTGAGGTTCAGGGTGGTGGCGTCCACGGCGAGGTTTCCGGTGCCGTGATGGTCGGCGATGGTGAAGGAGACGGAGCCGTTGTCCTTCTGGACGGCCTGGTGGCCGCCGCCGAGGTCGAGGTAGCGGGTGGCCTGGGTGGCGGTGGCGCCCTTGGCCAGAGTGATCTCGGTGCTGCCGAGGTAGAGGGTCGTCTCCGTCGGGGTGCGGCCGATGAGACGGTTGCCGTCGGCGTCGTAGAGGTACTCGGTGATCTTGCCGTCGGTGTCGGTCACCTTGGCCAGGCGGCCTTCGGCGTCCCAGACGAGGGTCTGGCCCTTGCCGGCGACGACGCGGGTGCGCGTGTTGCCGGTCTCGTCGTAGTCGAAGGTGTCGGGTGCCGCTCCGGTGGAGGGGGTGATGGAGGTGACGGCGTGCGGGCGGGGTTTGCCCGCCTCGGGGTAGGCGTAGGTGCGGGTGACGTCCTTGGTGGTGTCGCCGGTCGGGTCGTGCTGCGTCTCGGTGACGCGGTTGCCGACCTTGTCGTAGCCGTAGGTGTGCCAGTACGGGGCGGGCCCGCCGGGTGAGGGGGTGCCGGTGCAGGAGGTCGTGGCCTGGGCCCATGCCTCGGTCAGGCGGCGCAGGTAGTCGTAGGCGAAGCACTGCGTGTCGGTCCCGGGGGCGGACACGTCCGAGACCGACAGGACGTTGCCGGCCTGGTCGTAGCGGAAGGAGGCGGACTGGTCGGCGCCCGGCACATCCTGGCGGTGCACCGTGGAGGAGGCCAGCCGCTGCGTGCCGTACTCGTAGGCGTTGGCGACCTCGGTCAGCTTGCCGCCGGTGACCGACATCCTGTACGTCAGCGGCTTGCCGGTGTAGGAGTAGCTCGTCGTCCCGGTGACGCCGAAGGCGTTGACGGTGGCCGGCCGCAGGGTGACGTCCTCGTAGGCGTAGCTCACGGTCGCGGCCGGCAGCGAACCCGCCGCCGGGTAGCCGCTGCCCTCCGGCAGGCCGGACACCTTGTAGGAGGTCCTCGCCCGGTAGGTCCCGCCCAGCGCGCCCTCGGCGGCGTCGATGGCGACCTCGGTCGTCACCGGCCGGTAGAGCCGGTCGTATTCGGTCACCCGGGAGGTGTAGGTCCGGCCCGAGGCGTGCCGGGTGGACTCCGACAGCTGACCTTCTTTGATCGTGTCGTACGTCCACTCGGCGCGCAGCTCACCGGTGGCCGAGCCGGTGCGGAGCTGGGTCCTGCGGCCGAGCCCGTCGTAGAGGTAGGCGAGCGAGCCGCGCGCGTCGGTGGCGAGCGTCAGCTGGCCGCGCTCGTCATAGTCGTTGTGGGTGGCGCCCTTGTCGGGATCCGTGGCGTCGGTCAGCCGGCCGAGCAGGTCGTAGGCGTAGGTCCAGGTGTTGCCGGCCGGGTCCTTGACCTTCTCAAGCTTGCCGGCGGGGTTGTAGGCGAAGGTGGTGACGTCGGCGGCGGCACCGGCCTCGCGCTGGTGGTGCTGGTGCAGCTCGACGGTCCGGCCGCGGGCGTCGGTGACCGTGGTGGTCGCGGTGCCGCCCTGGGGTGGGATGACGGTGACGCGGTCGCCGCCGTAGACGGTCCTGGTGGTGGACAGCACCTGCCCGCCGTCGCTGTTGCCCGCGATCTGCTTGACCTCGGTCTCGCGGCCCAGCCCGTCGTAGAGGTGGTGGAACTGCGATTCCAGGGTCAGGGCGTTCGCCGGCTTGAACAGCTGTCCGGCCTTGCCGTCCTTGGTGTAGTAGGTGGCGAACTCGACGCCGATCAGGCCGCGCTCGTCGTAGAGGGTGTCGGAGATCAGCAGCCCGCCCTCGGGGCCCGGGCTCTGTGTCTGGCGGGGGCGCAGGAAGCCGTCGAACAGCGTGTACGAGGTCTGCTGCTCGCCCAGGTTGCCGATGGTCTTCGTGCCGACGGCGGCGGCCTGCTCGCCGGTGATGGAGTAGGTGAACTCGTACGTCGGGGTCTGGCCGGTGAGCCGGTCCGGGAGCCAGACCTTGCTCGTGCGGCCGAGGGCGTCGTAGGCGAGGTTCGTGGTGTTGCCGTTGGTGTCCACGATGCGGGTCGGCAGCCCGCGGGCCGGGTTGAACGTCGTGACGGTGACCTGGGTGCTGGCCGGGTCGTCCGGCCTGGCCCGGGGGGTGGTCGTCGTCACGGTGGTCGCCACGCCGGTCGCCGGGGCGCGCTGGGTGGTCGTGGTGCGGCCGTCGGTGCGCGCGGTCCTGGTCAGCGTCCCACCGCTGGTGACCTTGACGTCGGCGGTGAGGTCGGTGCTGGAGGTCACCCGCCCGTAGCCGTCGTAGGCCGAGCCGGACTCCAGGTAGACGGCGGTCGTGCCGGAGTACTTCCGTAGCACGGCGGTCGCGGTCGGGTCGCCCTTGGACGGGGCGGTCCCGTAGGCGCCGCCGTCGTAGGCGGACCTGATGTCGGTGATGACGTCGTCCGGCCGGGTGGCGGTGGCGCCGCACGCCTTGGCGACCGTCTCGACCCGTGCCGGCAGCATCAGCAGGCCGCTGTCGGTGGCGTACGTGGTGCGGGTGCACGTGTCGTCGGCGGCCGTGGAGTCGTCGCCGAGGTCGTTCACGCTGACCAGGCGGCCCGCGACGGTGTCGTAGGTGTTGGCGACGGAGGTGGTGCGCCACTTGTCGCCCTTGCCGCCGTCGAGCGAGGTCCAGGACTTCGAGCTGGCGGTGCCGGTGAAGTTGGCGGTGATGGTCCCCCAGTCCCGCTCCTTCTTCGCGGTCTCGCGGTGCCATGGCCTGGTCACCGTCTTGGCCAGCACCGTCCCGCCCGGGCCCGAGTAGGTGACGGTCTTGTACGCGAACCCGGCGGCCGACTCGTGGTCGGTGATCGGGTCGCCTTCTCCGTCCTCCAGCTTCACCTCGACGGTCTTGGTGCCGTCACCGGAGTCCCGGCCCTTCCTGTCGCCGTGCATGCCGCGCAGGAAGTAGGTGTCGGACTGCGTCTTCATCGTGCCGTCCGCACCGCCGGTGCGCACCTGGACGTGCCCGTAGCCCCGCCACTGCGACCAGGTCTTGAACTTCTCCTTGGTCAGGCCGTCGTCATCGTCGTAGTGCCAGGCCGCGCCGTCCTTGTAGTCGTAGGAGGTGACCTGGTCGGCGGCTCCGCCGGTGCGGTCGCTCAGGATCACGTCGGTGACCACGTACTTGTTGAACCAGCTCAGCTCGGGGTCGTCGGTTGAGCTGCCGCCGAGGTACTGGGGGAAGCAGCGGGTGGTGTTGGTCTGCGGTACGGGCAGCTTGTTCCATCCGCAGTCGGGCTCGGAGTAGACGACGTCGATCTGGCCGCCGGCCTCGTCGGAGATGCTCTTGAGCCGCTCCTTGATGAAGGGCGCGTAGCCGTCGCCGGTCTTGTCCAGCCGGTTGTCCCGCTGCGTGTAGGTGAAGACGATCTTCGGGAGGGTGATCGCGGGGGTGGCGGTGTGCCCGGAACGCTGGATGGAGGACAGCAGGAGCTGGTAGTCGGTGTCGGCCATGCCCCAGCGGTGGGTGAAGGCCCACGAGTCCGCCTGCTTGCCGCCGATCTCGGTGGTGATGGCGGTCAGGCGTTTGCGGGTGAAGAATGCCGGCGACATCCGGCCCTCGTCGCAGTCCTCGCCGCTCTCGCAGTTCAGGTCCCAGGGGGTGTCGTACCAGTGGAAGGCGTCCTGCTCGATGGAGGAGCAGGTGGCGCCGGTCGCGCTGTCGGGCAGGCAGCGCTCGCCGCTGGTGAAGTTGACCTTGGCCAGCGCGGCGGTGGTGTAGACGGTGTCCTTGCGCAGCCCGTACTCGATGGACTTCAGCACGCCGCCGCGCACGTATCGGGTGTTGTTCGTCTTGTCCAGGAAGCGGCCGTAGGAGTTGGTCTCCTGTTCGTAGTAGTAGGCCATGGCGTTGCCGTGCGGGTCGACGACGTAGTCGAGGTTCCACCGCCAGCCCTGTTGGCACCACGAGTCGCTGATCTTGTCGGCGTGGCACTCCTCGCCGGCGTCGTCGCCGAACACCGGCACCGTCCAGGTGGACCCGGTGGTCGGCTTGCCGCTGCTCCAGCCGGGCAGCCGGTTGTAGCCGAAGTAGTACTGGACGCCGTCGGGGGTCGTCAGCTTCCAGTACTCGTCCTTCCTGGCGCCGTTGTCGCGCACGTCGCCCGTGCCGCCGTAGAGGCGCTGGATCCTGCTGCCGTCGTCGCCGCGGAACTTCCAGGTGTCCTTGCCGTCCGGGACGAGCTCGCCGCCCTTGCCGTCGAAGGAGATGAACGCGTTGTCGTAGGCCCAGCACAGGTCGCCGACCTTGAAGCCGTCGGCGTTCTTCACCCCGTCCTCGGAGCACGGCTTGTATCTGCGCTCGATGTAGCCGGGCGACAGCTCGAAGCCGTCACCGATCCAGGACGCCTGGTTGTTGGTGCTGGAGGTGCGGCCGTCGATGGCGCCGGAGGAGTAGGACAGCTTCAGGTCGGGGGTCAGCCCGCCGGGCACGTCCGGCACGGCGATGGGGTAGCTCCAGCCGAAGTCTCCGGTGTTCAGGTCGGTGGCCCAGGTGGCTGAGGGCGACAGGGGGCTCGCCGTGTAGTCCCCCTTGTCGCCGGCCGCCGCCGAGACGGCGGCCAGCACGGTGGGCGCGCCGGCCCGCAGGGGCGCCCGGCGCGCGGTGAGGGTGTGCTTCTCGACGTCGTTGACCGTCTCGACGGGTGTCTTCACCCGGCATTCGGGCTCGGCGGGCGTGGTCAGTGCGCACGCGGGCAGCTCGGCCAAAGTCAGGCGGGAGGCGTACGCGCCGCCGTACAGCTCGGCGAAGGCCGTGTAGTCGAGGGTCACCTGCCGGGACGGGGCTTTGAGGCCGGTCGTGGGCGCGAAGGTGAACAGCGGCCCTGACGTCCCCGCCTTGCGGGCGCTGTCGCGGCCGAGCACCTTCACCTGGACGCCGGCGCCGGCCGACGCGCCGGCGGCCGGCCACGTCGCCGCCGCCTTCCGCGGTGCCGGGACCTTGTCCACCGGCCGTGGCCTGGCCGGGGCAAGGGCCCCGGGCACCGGCTCGCTCTGCCGTGGCGAGCCGTCGTCCTGGGCGGCGACCTGCGGGGTGAACGGCAGCACCTGCAGCAGCCCGCTGGCCACGATCACGGTCAGGGCCGCGGACAGGC
Source organism: Nonomuraea composti (assembly GCF_012034275.1). Lineage (NCBI taxonomy): Bacteria > Bacillati > Actinomycetota > Actinomycetes > Streptosporangiales > Streptosporangiaceae > Nonomuraea > Nonomuraea composti. The sequence goes on from NZ_JAATEP010000032.1 coordinate 134,436, forward strand.
GCCGCCACCATCGGATGTTGCTCATGACGACCCTTCAGTTGCCAGGGACTTGCGAGGGGAGGCCGGGCTGGCCGACCGCCAGGTGCGCGACCTGCAGCTCGCTCAGCGCGCCCTGGAAGGTCCACACGTCGGAGATCAGGCCGGGCCAGTACTCGCCCCAGGTGGACGCGCCGGTCTTGGCGCGCCCGAGCTGCAGGGGCTGGGTGGCCTTGAAGGTGCGGGTGTTGTCGGTCCAGGACAGTTGCGCCTCACAGGCCGGATCGTCCTGCTCGCCGTCGTCATCGTCGTCGGCGCATCCCAGGCCCTGCGCCTCGCCGTCCACGTACAGGGTGAGCTCGTTGGCGAAGGCGTCGTAGACGACCGCCAGGTGCGTCGGATCGGTGGGGCCGTAGAACTGGCCGTGCTCGGCCTGGGCGACGAGCGCGCCGTCGGTGTCGGCGTCGGCCATGGTGACCTGCCATCGGCCCGGGTCGGTGGGCGTGTCTTCGGGGTCGTCGCTGGGAGGCGGCGGCACGTACCGCAGGGTGATCGCGCTCTGCTTGACGCCGGGCACGGTGAGCACGGCCGTCTGCTCCTTGGGGAACGACGACGCCTTGGCCCACAGGGCGAGCGTGAAGCTGCCGCTGGTGTCCACCGGCGTCGCGGCGGTGACGGCGTACTGGCCGGCCCCGTTGAGGGTGAGCTGCCCGTCGATGAAGCCGGGGGCCACGGTGGCGCCGTTCTTCAGGGTGAGGTCGTTGCGCGGCTCGGTGTCGTCCCGCGTGAGCGTCCCGTCGGCCGCCATGAGCTTCCAGCGGGCGGTGACCACGGGGCGTTGCCTGAACAGCTGGCTGACCTCGCCTGCGGACAGCACCCGGTCGTAGAGGCGCAGGTCGTCCAGCTTGCCACGCAGGAAGCTCACCGGGCCGGCCGAGCCGCCCACCGGGCCCGCCGCGCCCATGGTCAGCTCGCCGCCGGCGTACCACGGCGTGGTGAAGGGGCGGGTGGCCCTGAGCTCGCCGTTGACGTAGAGCTGGATGACCGCCGCGTCCCTGTCGTACACGCCCACCACGTGCGACCACTCGCCGAGCCCGGCGTCCACGCATGTGACGGTGCCGTCACCGCACGGGTCCTGCACGGCGCGGATCGGCGTCGCGGCGGAGCTGTCGGCATCGGCTCGCATGAACACCCATCCGGACGCCGAGGAGTGGTACAGCTCGAAACCGCGGTGGTTGACACCCGCCTGGCCGATCACCGACATGCTCCTGGCCTCCTTGTCGGGCGGCACCCAGGCCCAGGCCGAGACGGTGAAGCTCTGCGCCGTGTCGACCATGGGGCGGCCGACGGCCGCGTAGTCGTCGGTGCCGTCCAGTTCCAGCGCCTGTCCACGCACGCCGAGCACGCCCGCGCGAGCGCCGCCGCGCAGGGCCGCGCTAGCCTGCTGGGGCCGGCCCGTCACGTGCGGCTGTCCGGCGTCCTCGTCGAGGTTCCAGACGAGCTTGGCGGGGCGGTTGGTGGTGACCGGCTGCTTGCCGGACAGGCGCAGGATCTGGTCGTCGGGAAGCTGGTAGTCGAAGAGCTGGACCTCGTCCAGGTCTCCGGCGAAGAAGCTCCTGACCCAGTCGTGCCGCATGCCCTCGGCGCCCAGGACGGTCCTGCCCCGGGCGTCCCACGGTCGGGAGTAGCCGGCCTGTCCGGCCTGCACACCGTTCACGTACAGCTTGATCTGCTGTTCGGCGTTGTCGAACACGCCCACCAGATGCGTCCAGACACCCAGCCGGGAGGCCTCGCACGCCGTATCGCCGGACGGGCAGGGCGGCTGCACGGCCTTCACCTCCGGCGCCGCCGCGGCATCGACCGCATGCGTCATGAATGTCCAGCCGGTGCCCAGATAGGTCAGCTGAAAGCCGCTGGTGTTGACGCCCGTCTGCGAGATCGCCGTCATCGCCGTGGGAGCCCGGTCGGCCGGCAGCCGCGCCCACAGCGACACCGAGAAGCTCCTGGAGGTGTCCAGCGCGGGTGCCTCGGTGGCGGCGTGGTCGTCGACGCCGTCCAGGTGCAGGCCGCCGGCGCCCGCGACGCCCTCGCCGCCCGGGGTCAGCCCTCCTTGCAGCGCGGCGGGCCATTCGGCGCCGGCGCCTGCGGCCTGCGTGGCGCCGGCGTTCTCGTCCAGTTGCCAGGCGGCGCGTTCCTGCTGGCCGGACCGGACCCGGAAGCGGTAGCTGTAGGGGGCGGAGGCGTTCCCGGCCGCGTCGAAGGAGCGGACGTAGAGCGTGTTCAGGCCGATCTGGGCGGGCAGCAGCTTGATCGTCTTGTCGGCTCCGGCGGTGGTGGCGATCGCGTGGTCGGAGGAGGCGTCGACGTTCAGGCCCCACCAGTACTTGACCACGCCGGTGTCGCCGCTCTTGAGGGTGAATCCGCCGTACTGGCCCATCCCGTCATACCAGGGGGCGTTGGGGTCCTCGGTGTCGAAGGGCGGGTATTCCGGAGAGCTGACTGTCGGTGCCTTGGGCGCGGTGGGGTCGTAGGTGAAGTAGCAGGACGTCGGGCTGCCTTCGTGGGACCAGGGCGAATACCGCAATCCGTCATAGACGCGGGCGAACCAGTGAACCTGGACGTTCTTCGGGATCGTCGACGGCAGGGTGATGACGAAGTCCGACCCGGACTTCTTGGGCCCGGTCAGCCGCTTCGTCGGCGACCAGGATCCGCCCTCCCACTCGGCCCTGAACTCCACCGACACCTCGTCGCCGTCGGGGTCGGTGACATGGTTGGCGTAGATTTTGCCGAGGGTGCGCACGTACGGGGCGTCCGGCGGGCGCTTGCAGATGCCGCCGTACTCCATGGTGAGCTGCGACATCTTCAGTTGCGGCGGCGGCCGGTTGTATCTGACGCGCAGGTAGGCGTCGTCGGAGAAGCGCTTCCAGCCGTAGGCGTCGTCCTCGTCGGTGGCCCGCATGCCGAACGTCAGCGTCGACCAGTTGCTCTTCGCGGCCAGTTGCACGGCGGATCTGACATCGAACTCGGCGTCTTTGGCGGCGCAGCCGTCGTAGCCGTAGGCGAACGACCTCGTGTCGAGTTTGTCGAGCCAGAAGCCAGAGGTGTCCTGGGTGTTCCAGGTGGTGGAGGAGGAGATGCCCTTGGTCCGCCACACCTGTACTCCGCGTTCGGTGCAGGAGGCCGACCAGGTGTTGCGTACGACGAACTCCGCCT